>JAZUJM010000142.1:0-1808 GCA_045642785.1 Acutalibacteraceae bacterium
GCCTGGGCATTGAAACCTTCAACAATAAGGATACCGAAAGCGCAAACAACAGAATGTTCTGGGATGAGCTTCTGCAATATGTCATCCCCTACGGCAAAAGAAATGTTTTCGGGTTCAGCAACAGCGATGCCCACGAGCTCAACAAGGTAGACACCGAATTTATGGATTTCATCCTTCCGGAATTTTCTCTTGAAAATTTCAGAAGTGCAATGGAAAACGGAGCCTTTTTTGCAACCGGCAGGCTTGCCTCAAAGGAATATGAGCTCGGTGATATGAAGGCCTCCGGCCCCGTTCCTCAGGTTACATCAATCGAGGTCAACGAAGAAAACGACACAATAACCGTCAGGGCTCTCAACGCTTCAAGAATCGAATGGGTTGCAAACGGCGATGTTATTCAGGCCGAGGTTACAACCGAGGGCGAAGAAACGGTGAGCGTTATCAGCTTAAGAAGCTTAAGTGACAAAATCACCTGCTATGTTCGTTTTCAGATTTTCGGCAATGGCGGATACTGCTATTCCAACCCCTTCATCTGTGACGACGGTGATATGAGCAGATTCATTATTCAGGACACAAGAACTCCCCTTGAAATTGCATTGGATAAGGCCGACAGATTCTTTACCCGTAACTTCTTCGGCGCTCTTATCAAGCTTATTAAATGGAATATAGAAAAGAATAATTATACCGATTGATAAAGCAAAAAGAAAAGAGGATAAAATATGTTTACCGTTATTCTTGCCAAAACCGTCAGCGTGCTGCTCAGCGCCGTTATGCTTCTCACCGCGCCGCTCAATCTTATTCTGGGCAAAAAGACCGAGAAAATAGCCCGTGCCGGGGATGACTGCCGCCTGAGCTTTGCCGCAATCTCGGACATTCACCTTGATGAAAGCTTCAGCTTTATTTCAGACGGAATGCTTGAACTGGGGCTTATGGATATGGAAAAGGCCGCCGAGCGCCTTGACGCCGTTGTTTTTGACGGCGATATTACCAACCACGGCTATTATGAGCAATGGGATATATTTGCAAATTCCGTCGGCAGCCACGATATCTCCGACAATCTGTTTATCGTCACCGGCAACCACGACACATGGGGCCCGAACCGCGATGATTTCAGCAATCCCGTTGACGGCGTTAAGCCCACCTTCTGCAAATACAACAAGAGCATTGCCGGGCGTGATATAAGCGAAATGTATTACTCCGATGTAATCAACGGCTATTATTTCATAGCCCTCGGCTCCGAGCACGATAATGTCAGCGCCTACATAAGCGACACCCAGCTTGAATGGTTCGCCGCCGAAATGGAAAAGGCCGCAAAAACGGAGCTGCCGATATTTGTTTTTTTGCACCAGCCCATAAATCAGACTCACGGCCTGCCCTACAACTGGGGGCTTAATGAGGAAGACCCTGCCGACGAGGGCGGAATCGGCGACCAGAGCGACAAAGTGGTTGAAATCCTTAAAAAATATGATAATGTTTTCTATATCAGCGGTCACATTCACGCCGGGCTCAAAAATGAAAGCAGCAAAATCGGCGTTGATTATGCAAGCGTTGAATACCTGAAAAACGACAACGGCAACAACATCACCCTTATTAACCTGCCCTGCTTTGCCAACCCCGATGTTATCAGGGGCGCCCACCTTGCAAACGGCTGCGGCTTTGTTATTGAGGCATATGACGATGAAGTGCTTCTTCGCGCAAGGAACTTCGGCGCGGGCACATGGCTTACCAAGTTTGATGTTGCGGTTGAGCTTGTGTAAAACGGAATAAATCAAAACCACCCGTCAAACGGGTGGTTTGCTCAGGGGCTATAA
>JAZUJM010000143.1:0-8774 GCA_045642785.1 Acutalibacteraceae bacterium
AACCTTGTAGCCCTTTGAAACAAGCTTTGCTATGTAGGGATCAACACTGTGGAACGGAACGCCGCACATCGGCGCCCTTTCCTCCTGCCCGCAGTCCCTGCCGGTTAAAACAAGCTCCAGCTCGCGTGAGGCGATTAAAGCATCGTCAAAGAACATTTCGTAAAAATCTCCAAGACGAAACATCAGTATCGTGTCGGGATACTGCTCCTTAATCTCCATATACTGTTTCATCATCGGTGTAAGTTCCGCCATTGTTCCTTACCGTGCCTTTCATTCTTTCAGGATACCCGCCGGCGTTAATCCGCCGGCGGATTTAATAATTACAAACGGGATTAGTGGCAGCCGCCGCAGGTGGAGCATTCGCCGCCGCACTCATGCTCGTGCTCGGGCTCGCAGGTGGCGGGGTCGGCGCCCTGAAGGCAAAGGCCGAGAATGCCGGTGAGGTAGGTCATAAGCTCATCAACTTCCTGCCTTGCAGCCTCATAAGCCTTCATGTTTTCGTTATCCATAATCTGAGCGTAGATTTCGCCGAATTCCTTGTCATATTCCTGAAGCTTTGCTTCGTCTCTGTCTTCCTTTGAAGCCTCGTGCTGGAAGGACATCTGGAGAAGCTGAATCTTTGAAATGAGCTCGTTGAGAGCGGTATCAGCCTCGTTTGCCTTCTGAGCTTCCATAAGCTTAAGATAGCGTTCATCCTGCTGAAGAAGAGCGCCGAGTTCTCTTGTTTTTGCGATTAAATCCATGGTGTATTTCTCCTTTTATTTTCTCAGGTTTGCCCTGATTATTAATTAAACAAGCTCGCCGCGGAGTATCCACACAAGCGATTCGGTAACCTTAACCGTGCGGAAGGTGCCGATATATTCCTCCGGTGCGGGAAATTCGATTATGATATTGCCGCCGGTGCGCCCCTCCATAAGGCCGCCCTTGCTGAAGCCCTCACAGAGCACACGGTAGGTTTTACCCACCATTTCGGATGTGCGGCGGTCGGCTATTTTTTCCTGAGCGGCGGTCAGCTCCGAAAACCACCTGCCCTTTTCCTCACGGGTGGCGGGGTCAGGCATTGCAGCCGCCTTTGTGCCCACCCTGGGGGAATAAATGAAGGTGTACATTGAGGTGAAATTCGCCTTTTCAACAAGCGACACCGTGTCAAGAAACTCCTCATAGGTTTCGCCAGGGAAGCCGACTATAACATCGCTTGTAACTGAAAGGTCGGGCATCACCTTATAGGCATATTCGAGCAAATCAAGGTATTTTTCGCGAGTGTAGCACCTGTTCATTTCCTTAAGTACCCTGTTGTTGCCGGACTGGAACGGAAGGTGAAGATGCCTTGCCGCCTTTTCGCACCTTGCCATGGTATCAAGCAGCTCATGGGTGCAGTCTTTCGGGTGGGAGGTCATGAAGCGGATGATGAAATCGCCCTCGATGTCGTTGATTTCGCTTAACAGCCTTGCAAAATTGTAATCGGTACCCTTGCCGTAGGAGTTAACATTCTGACCGAGCAGAGTGATCTCTTTATATCCTGCCGCAACAAGCTCCCTTGCCTCTTTAAGAACCTCCTGAGGGTCGCGGCTTCTTTCACGCCCGCGAACATAGGGCACCACACAGTAGGTGCAGAAGTTGTTGCAGCCGTACATTATCGGCAGCCACGCCTTAAAAGCGCTGTCGCGGTGAACGGGTAAATCCTCCGCTATAACGCCCGCTTCATCGGGTGCCTCAAACACCCTTTTGCCGAGGCTGAGATTGCGGTAAACAAGCTCCGGCAGGCGGTGGATAACATGGGTGCCGAAAACCACATCAACAAACGGATAGCTTTTTTTGATTTTTTCCGCTGCGTGGGGCTGCTGCATCATGCAGCCGCAAAGGAAGATTTTAAGCTGAGGATTCTGCTTTTTGAGGGTTTTAAGCGCCCCCACATTGCCGAACAGTCTGTCCTCCGCATGCTCGCGCACGGCGCAGGTGTTAAAAAGAATCAAATCGGCTTTTTCGGCTTCATCGGTGAGCGAATAGCCCATTTCGCAAAGCATTCCCTTTATTTTTTCGCCGTCGGAAACATTGCCCTGACAGCCGAAGGTGTGAACAAAAGCTTTGGGCTCCGAGCCGGGAAAAAGCGAAGAAAGAATCTGTGAAACGCGCAGGGAATAATCCTTTTGCTCATTCAATTCCTCTTCGGTTATGAATCTTGTTGCCGTTTTATTCTCGTTGTTCAAAGCCTTCGCCTCCGGATAAAAAACAAATATAGCAATATTTATATTATTATATAATAAAGCGCCGGATTATTCAATAGCAAATCGAACAATTCGGCGCTTTTTTTAAAATTATTTCGGTGCTTTTTAAGGGGCAAAAATTTCCTTCCCGTCAGAGGAGATTATGATGTCACCGTTAATATCGGTTCTGTATATTCTTGCGGCAAATTTTAAAAGTGTCTGCGTAACGCCTGCCGCAGGATGGCCGTAGTCATTCCCTGCGCCGACGCTGATAACTGCATAAAACGGATTAACCGCCGAAACAAAGGCTTCGCCCGAGGAATCCGCCGCCCCGTGGTGCCCCACTTTCAGAACATCACAGTTTTCGGCGCCTCCGTTTTTCAGAATATCGTTTTCTTCGGTTTCGCCCGCATCTGCGGCAAAAAGGAATGAAACATCGCCGTAATCCACCCTGAGCACAAGGCAGTCATCATTCAGGTCATCCCTTATTTTCACCGGCGCAAGAACGGTAACCCGTGCGCCGCCCAAATCAAAATGTCTGCCCTCAATGGCATAAATGGTGTGTGCTCCGCTTTTCTCAACCGCGCGGGTAAAATCGGCAAATTCTATCGTTTTCGGTTCAAGCTCGTGAGTTATGCCGGGCAAAACAACCTCGGCGGGTAAAAACTCGGTTATTATTTCATCAAGCGAACCGATATGGTCGGCGTGCGGATGTGTTGCCACGGCATAATCAAGCTTTTCTATGCCGCAATGCCGAAGATAAGAGGCAATTTTAACATCACAGCCGTTAACGCCCGCATCAATAAGCATGGATTTGCCGCCGCAGATGACAAGCGCGCAGTCACCCTCACCGACATCAAGAAAATGCACCGCAATACCGACATCAGCCGAATTGTCAACAAGCCCCAGATGTCGCCGGGCGTTGTCATAAAGCAGCCGCATACCGCTTTCGGCGGTTCTGCCGGTGATATTGCACCACGCGCCGAAAATAAGCAGGGCCGCCGTTGCCGCAAAGGCAGCAGCAGCCGCAGCAATATTCTTATTTCTGTTTTTTCTTTTTCGGGCGTGCGGAGTTTCCATATCTTTTACTTCCACTTCCGCCGGCAGGCTGTCTGCGGCGTGTTTCTCCTCTTATAAGGCACTTTTCTCCCGTTCCGATAAGGTCGGCTCTGCCCGCCTTGCGCAGCGCTTCCTCAACAAGAGCGGCATTTGCAGGGTCAAAATATTGCAGAAGCGCCCTTTGAAGAGCCTTTTCGTGCGGGTCTTTGGCAACATAAACCTTTTCCATGGTGTATGGGTCAAGCCCCGTGAAGTACATACAGGTTGACACCGTTCCCGGGGTGGGATAAAAATCCTGCACCTGCTCCGGGCGCAGATGTTCTTTTTTTAAGAAAAGGGCAAGCTCAACCGCATCTTTAAGAGTGCTGCCCGGGTGGGAAGACATAAGATAGGGCACAAGATACTGCTCCTTGTGCTCCTTTGCGCTGAGCTCAAAATATTTTTTGCGAAACGCAAGGTATGCCTCAATTCTCGGCTTGCCCATTTTATCAAGCACATTTGCCGAGCAATGCTCCGGCGCAACCTTAAGCTGCCCGCTCACATGGTGGGCAACAAGCTCACGGAAAAATGCGTCACTTTCATCCTTAAGCATATAATCAAACCTTATGCCGGAGCGCACGAAGACCTTTTTCACCTTAGGCAAAGTGCGGACACTTCGCAGCAAATCAAGATATTCGCTTTCATCGGCATTAAGATTCGGGCAGGCCTCGGGTGCAAGGCATTTTTTGCCCTTGCAAAGTCCCCTTTCCTCCTGCCCCCTGCATGACGGGTGACGGAAGTTGGCGGTGGGGCCGCCGATATCGTGAATATAGCCCTTGAAATCAGGCAATGAAGTTAAAAGCTTAACCTCGTTAATTACGGATTCTTTGCTTCTGACGGTTATATACCTGCCCTGATGAAAGGCAAGCGAACAGAAATTGCACGCGCCGAAACAGCCGCGGTTGTGGGTGACCGAAAAGCGAACCTCCTTAAGTGCGGGTACTCCGCCCTCGGATTCATAGCACGGGTGGTATGTTCTCATATAAGGCAGGGCATAAACCCGGTCAAGCGCATCCTGTTCAAGCGGCAGGGCCGGAGGATTCTGCACAAGCATTTTATTGCCGTGGCGCTGAATAACGGTTTTTCCCCTGAAAAAGTCCTGTTCATCCTGCTGAATACGGCACGAAACGGCGTATTCTTTGCCGGATTCGGAAACGTTTTCAAACGAGGGGCACTCCTTTGCGCCGAACGGGGTTTCGCGGACATCCACCGAAACGCAGGTGCCTCTTATATCTCTGATTGTGTCAACGCTCTCGCCCGCGGCAAGCCTTTCGGCAATTTCAACCATTGAGCGTTCACCCATACCGAATGACAGAATATCCGCCCGCGAGTCAAAAAGAATCGAGCGGCGAACCTTGTCATCCCAATAATCATAGTGGGCAAACCTGCGAAGCGACGCTTCAAGCCCGCCTATCACAATCGGAATATTGCCGTAGGCTTCTCTGATACGGTTGCAGTATACTATAAGTGCTCTGTCGGGCCTTTTGCCCGCTTTTCCGCCCGGGGAATATAAATCCTCGCCCCTTTTCCTTTTTGCCGCCGTGTAATGGGCAACCATTGAATCAATGTTGCCGGAGCTTACAAGAAAGCCGAGGCGCGGCCTGCCGAAGCGGGTGAAATCCTTTGTTGAACGCCAGTCCGGCTGGGCAAGAAAGGCAACCTTAAACCCCGCCGCTTCAAGCACGCGGGTGATAATAGCCGCGCCGAAGGCCGGGTGGTCAACATAGGCATCACCGCAAACATAAACAAAATCCGGCTCACCCCACCCGAGCTTTTCACACTCTTCTTTTGTCACGGGAAGAAAAGGCATAATCTATCCTCAAAAATCAAAATCGTTTAAATCAAACTCGTCTGTTCCGGGCTCTTCCGGTTCTTCGGCGGGTTCTTCATCCCACGGCGCTTCATCGTCAATCACTTCAATGTAATCCGCTTCATCATCGTCAGAGGCGGCAGATTCTTCCGCCTGCGGCTCATCGGGATAATCGGAGAAATCATCATACTCAGGGTAATCGTTGAAATCCTCCTCCGAGCCCTCGGAGCTGTAGCCGGAAACGCTCATATTGCCGGAGTTTGCCTGCATTTCATAAAACTGCTGAAGGGTGATGAGAACTCTTCTTTCCTTGTTGCCGTCCTTGGGCGGAATAAAGCCCTTTTCTTCAAGCTCATTCATGACCCTTGCAGCCTTGGGGTAGCCCCAGCCGAGCTTGTTCTGCAGGAAGGTCGTGGAGGCCTTGCCCGCTTTTATGAGCACCTCAAGGGCCTTGATAAGTGAATCATCCATTGCGTTTGAGTCGGGCTCTTCTTCACTCTGTGAGCCCTTCTTTTTGGCGTTTTCGCTTGCTGCGGCAATGGAATCAATGGCCTTGATAACCTCATCGTTATACTCGGTCTGAGCATTCTCCTTAATAAACGAAACAACGCGGTCAATCTCTTCATCGGAAACAAAGCAGCCCTGCAATCTTTGCGGTTTGGAGGAACCTATGGGCGCAAAGAGCATATGGCCGTTGCCGAGAAGCTTTTCGGCGCCGGAGGCATCAAGAATGGTTCTTGAATCCACCTGAGAAGAAACCGAAAGTGCAATTCGGCTGGGAATATTGGCCTTGATAACGCCGGTGATAACATTGACCGAGGGGCGCTGAGTGGCAACAACAAGGTGCATACCCGCCGCACGTGCCATCTGAGCCAGACGGCAGATAGAATCTTCAACCTCGTTGGGCGCAACCATCATAAGATCGGAAAGCTCATCTATAAAGATAACGACCTGGTGCATTTTCTTCATATCGAGCCTTGATTCGGCAAGCTTGTTGTAGCCCTTGATATCGCTCACGCCGTGGTCGGCGAAAAGCTGATATCTTTTTTCCATTTCGGAAACCGCCCAGCCGAGCGCACCTGCAGCCTTGCGCGGCTTTGAAACCACAGGCACTTCAAGGTGGGCAATGCCGTTATATTTGGCAAATTCAACCATTTTCGGGTCAATGAGCACAATTTTGACCTCATCGGGTGAGGCGTTGTAAAGTATGCTCACAATCATCGTATTAAGGCACACGGATTTACCGGAACCCGTGGTACCTGCAATAAGCAGGTGAGGCATTTTTGCAAGGTCGGCAAATATCAGATTGCCCGCAATATCCTTGCCGAGGGCAACATTCAGCTTGCTCTTTGCATCGCGGAATCTGCCGGTATCAATAACCTCACGCAGGCCGACGGTATCCCTTACACGGTTGGGCACCTCAATACCTATCGCGGTTCTGTTCGGGATGGCGGCGATTCTTACGCCGGAGGCGGCAAGCCTCAGCGCAATATCATCTGCAAGCTTTGTTATCTTGCTGATTCTTATACCCTCATCGGGCTCAATTTCATACCTTGTAACAGACGGGCCCGTGCAGATACCCACCACCCTTGCTTTAACATTAAAGCTTTCAAGGGTGCTTATAAGGCGCTTTGCAACCGTGGTCTGCTCTTCACCCGTATCAAGTGATTCCGAATGAGTAATAACATCAAGGCAGTCAATGGGCGGAGTTTTGTAGCTTTTGAATTCGGGAATAAGCAGTTCGGATTTTTCGGCACTTTCCTCTTCGGGAGCGGGCTGCTTTTCCTGCTTTTCAACGGGAGGAGCGGGCTTTTTGAGCTTTTTCTTTCGTTCCTCCGCTGCGGCCTTCATAATATCCTCAACGCTCGGCTCCGCCTTTGCACTCTGCTCGTTTACCTCAATAACGGGTAACACGGGAGCCTTGACCTCGGCGGGCTTTTCCTCCGCTTTTTCGCGGATGGTAAAGGTGGTTTCATCCCTTATTATGTTGTCATCCTCACGGGGCTGCTGTTTTTCTTTTTTCTTTTGCGTGGGCGGATTAAACTGTTTTTTCTCGGCCTCTTTCTCGGCACGGATAAGCTCCTTCTGCTCGCGGCGAAGCTGATTCATCTCAATTTTTTCGCTCGCCATTTCGCCCATTTTCTTTGCGGGCTTCGTAACCGTGCGGAACACTCCGCCGAGGGTCATACCCGTAACAAACATAAGCACCACAAGAAGCAGAACTATTATCACAATCAGCGCGCCCGTTTTGCCGAGCACGGAGGCCGCAAGGCCGCCGATAGCCGCACCGATAACGCCGCCGGTTTTCTGCGGTGCGGTGCCGGTCCACACCTCTTTTATCTGTTCACCGACCGACACAACGCCGAAATACGCCGCGGGGGCATCGCCGGTGATGTGGGTGATTATATGTACCGCCGCTTCAAATAAAAAGATAAACGCGGCGCCGCCGGAAATATTGGCCGCAACGCTTGCGATTGTTTTGTTTTTTGCGTAAACAACGGCAAGGTACAAAAGGGCAATGGGCCACACATAGGCGCAAACTCCGCAGACTTTAAGCAGGAATCCGTGTGCCGAAAGCCACAGACTTTCGCCCTGAATGAACGCAAGGCAGCCGAAAATGACAGCCGCCGCAAACAGAATAATTGCCGTTTTCTGCCTTTTTGCGGCAAGCAGGCTCTCCCTTTCGGCGGCGGTTTTTGCCGTTTCGGTGCGCTTCTGCTTCGATTCACTCTGAGCCGCCGAAGAGCTGCTTTTTGAGGGCTGTTTCTTTTTTGTGTTCTCTATTTTCGGGATATCGACACCCGATTTTTTGCTTTTGTTTGCCGAACCGACGGTGGATTTTTTTGTGCCGGAGCCGGTTTTTGCGGTGCTTTTATTGGTGGTTTTGCCGGATGCTGCCATTATGACAACCTTCCTCCTTTATCTGGAAATTGAAAATCATTTATTGTTCGGTTGATTGTATTCTTTGCCCGGTGCATAGCCCGGCAAAAGATAATCAAACGGGTTTGTGGAAATCAGCCGTTCAACGGTTTTGCCGTTTTCGCTCTCGCGCAGGCAGAGCCATTTTGCCCCGTGCTGAGTAATGCTGTATTTTTCGTTCCCCTGCCTGAAAACATCCTCGGCAGGTACAAAGGTGTGAAACATAAGCCTTATCCCTCCCCGCCGTTTTGTTCAAGCATTCGTGACAGGCAGTCCATTGCATCCGAAAGGCCGCCGAGGGAATCAATAAGCCCCTCTTTTACCGCCTCTTCGCCGTTTAACACCGTGCCCACATCCATAACAAGGCTGCCGGTGGAAAGCATAAGCGAACGGAATCTGTCGGGTGAAATGGCGGAGTTGTCGGCAACAAAGCGAACAATGCGCTCCTGCATCTGTTCAAAATAGCTGAGGGTTTGCGGCACGCCCACAACAAGGCCGTTCATGCGAACCGGGTGAATGGTCATTGTTGCCGAGGGGGTGATAAACGAACGCCTTGCCGCAACCGCAAGCGGAACGCCTATTGAGTGACCGCCGCCGAGAACAAGCGACACGGTGGGGGTTTTCATGCCCGCAATGAGCTCGGCAATCGCCATGCCCGCTTCAATATCGCCGCCCACGGTGTTGAGGATGATTATAAGCCCTTCGATTTCGGGGCTTTCCTCAATCGCCACAAGCTGAGGAAT
>JAZUJM010000144.1:0-5498 GCA_045642785.1 Acutalibacteraceae bacterium
TGATTCTTGTAACTTTCCGGCACTCTTGGAAAAATTCCTCTCAGTCTGATCGTTTTCCGTCTCGGTTTTCACGATATCCGCTCTTTTCCGTCACATCCCGAGCTTCCCCGAAAATCATACAAAAAGCCCCGAAACCATTACGATTTCGGGGCTGAATGTTTGGAGCTGCTGCCCGGATTCGGACCGGGGACCTCATCCTTACCAAGGATGCGCTCTACCGACTGAGCTACAGCAGCATTGGCGACCCGGAACGGGCTCGAACCGTCGACCTCCAGCGTGACAGGCTGGCGTTCTAAACCGACTGAACTACCGGGCCATTTCCGAACAGGCAATATATTACCACATTGTTTTGATTTTTGCAAGCCCTTTTTAAAAAATTTTTTATTATTGATTCATCCGGTCGTTTATGATAAAATCTAATCGAAAAATCCGTTAAAAAGGAGAAAATAAAATGGCTAAGAAAATAATAGTTGCCGGTGCCGGCCACGGCGGAATTGCGGCGGCAGCCCTTATTGCAAAAGAGGGCTTTGATGTTACCGTTTATGAGCGCGGTGCCGAGGGCACACTCGGCTATGACTGGACCGACATTTTCGCCCCCGGCGCGCTTAAAATTGCCGGAATGGAACTGCCGGATAAAAGCAAATACGAATACAAGGAGAATATGACATTTTACAGCCCCAATATGAACAAGGGCTTAAGGCAGAATGTGGCACCCGACCAGCTTGAAATCAAAATGGAAAGGCGCGACATTTACGCCCACCTTATAGACAACGCCGTTAACTGCGGAGTTAAATTTGTTTATGACTGCAATATTGAAGAGCCGATTCTTTTCGGCAACCGTGTTGTTGGCATAAAAACCTCCAAGGGCGATTTTTACGCCGACCTTGTCATTGACGCGGCGGGAATAGATTCCCCCGTTCGCACAAAGCTGCCGGCAGTTTGCGGAATCGAAAAGCGCCCCGGCGAATTCGGTCAGTTCAATGTTTTCAGGGCGTTTTATAACCGTGCAAGCGATGAAGAGGTTAAGGATAAATACAAGGTCTGCCTGCTGCCCAAGGGCTACACAGGGGTCGGCTGGATAGCGGCGGAGGATGAATACGCCGATTTGCTTGTGGGCCTTTTTGAAGAGCTCACCGAAGAAAAGCTTAACGAAATCGCCGGTTACTTCCGCAGCGAAAATCCCGTGCTCGGCACTGAGCTTAAGCGCGGCGGCAATTTTGTTAAAATCCCCGTGCGCCAGCCCCTTGCAATCATGGTTTGCGACGGCTACGCGGCAATAGGCGATTCCGCGTTTATGACCGTGCCCATTATCGGCTCCGGCATTGCAAATTCGTTAAAAGCAGCAAGGGTGCTTGCCGATACCGTTATTGCCGACACTCACGGCTGCTACAACTGCGACACGCTTTATAAATATCAGGTCGGCTATTACAAAATTCTCGGTGCGGGGCTTGCCCAGCTTGCCTGCGTTAAGCTTTTGCTCACCGAATTAAAGCCCTCTGAGCTTGATTATATGTTTGACAACGGGATAATCAACGCCGAGGATATGACAATAGGTGCCGATTCAACCTCACTTATGGCAATGGTGAAATTTGACCCGGCTGAGCTTATCAAAAAGGCTCAGGGAGTTGTCAAAGACCCCGTTCTGCTTAAAAAGATTCTTTACTGCGGCAAAAGAATCGCCTCGGTGGCGGCTGTCACGGCGGTCATGCCCAAAACATGGAACAGAAATCAGGTTTTCCGCTGGGCAAAGCAATACAAAGGCTGCTTTCATCTGAGCTGAAACGGAGAGTAATAATATGAAATTTCAAAAACTTTATTCCTATGTTGATTCCGTTTGCGAAAAGCTGCCCGACGGGGAGCTGAGGGAATCATTTAAAAAATGCTATTTAAACACACTTGAAACAACGGTTAAATATGATGAAAACGGTGAAGTGTTCATCATTACCGGCGATATTGAGGCCATGTGGCTGCGCGATTCAAGCGTTCAGGTAAGCCACTATGTTCGCCTTGCGGGCGAGGATGAGGACTGCAAAGTCCTTGTTAAAGACCTTCTGCACCGCCAGTTCCGTTACATAATCGAGGACCCCTACGCCAACGCATTTAACGAGTGTGCCAACGGCAAAGGCCACCGCGACGACATTACAAAGCAGAACGACCTTGTTTTTGAAAGAAAATATGAGATTGATTCGCTGATTTATCCCCTTTGGCTTGCCGAAAAATATTATAAGTACACCAACGATTCCGGTATCTTTGACGAGCTGTTTTTTGAGGCGTTTGATGTTATAATCAAAACGCTGAAAAAAGAGCAGGACCCGTTCAGCGGCTCCGACTACACCTTCCTGCGCCCCCGTATTCCGGAGGACAGCCTTGACAACGGCGGCAAAGGAACCGACTACGCCTTTACCGGGCTTGTGCGCTCAGCTTTTCGCCCGAGCGATGACCGCTGCAAATATCCGTTCCTTATCCCCTCAAATATGTTCATCGTTTCCGCGCTTGAATCAATCAAGAAATGCCTTGGCAACCGTTTCGGCGCAGGCGCAGAAGAGCTTTTGACACAGGTCAAAGCGGGAATTGAAAAATACGCGGTTGTAACAAAAGAGGGTTTTGGAAAGATTTACGCTTACGAAACCGACGGCCTCGGCAGCTATCTGCTTATGGATGACGCCAATGTGCCCAGCCTGCTTTCGCTGCCCTATCTCGGCTACTGCGGCGAGGATGATGAAATTTACCGCAACACACGCCGCTTTATTCTGAGCAAGGGCAATCCGTATTATTTTGAGGGCACAAATGCACGCGGCATTGGCTCGCCCCACACCAAGAGCGGCAACATCTGGCACATTGCGCTGATTATGGAATCCCTCACCTGCTCCGACAAGGCGGAAGCGGAAAGAATCCTTTCTTTGCTTCGCACAACAAACGCCGGCACGGGCTTTATGCACGAAAGCTTCAACTGCTGTGACCCCTCAGATTTTACCCGTGACTGGTTTGCATGGGCAAACACTCTGTTTGCGATTTTCATAATTGACAAAATAATATAACCTTAAAACAAGGGGCTGTGACTAATAATCGTCACAGCCCCTTGTTTGATATTTGATTAATCTTCCTCAAGCACCGCGGCAGAGGGTTTACCCAGCCACATCTCATTGAGCTTGTGACCGGCTATGCTTTCAAGCTTTCTTATTTCGTCATCGGTAAGCTGAGCGGCTCCGTTTTCTCTTTTTTCACTTATGGCGCGTTTAACAAGGGCGTGAGTTTCACGGTCAAGCTTGTAGCGGAATATTACGATGATTGCACCGATAAAGAACACGATGGGAATAACGGAATATGAAATGCGAAGACCTTTAAGCGCAAGCGCGGTCTGCTTTTCGGCGGGCAGGCCCGTGTCATACCCGAAGGCCGAAAGAATAAGGCCAACGCCGAGGGAAGCGAAGCCGTTGACAAACTTTTTAACGAATGAGGCAAAGGTCGAAATCGTTCCCTCACGGCGCTCGCCGGTTATCATTTCATCAACATCGGTAACATCGGGGAAGATGTTGTTCTGAACCGATGCCATGCCCGCAAGGCCGAGGCCGTAAAGAAAGTGAACGATGAACATAAAAATCTGATTTGAGCCGGAATTTAAAAACCATGTGATTGCAAGCGCGGCACCTGCCACGGGGATAAACACCTTTGCGGGCAGCTGCTTGTTTTTGCGTATGGAAAAGAAATAGGCCGGGAAGAAGCCCACCGCCTCCGCAACGCCGGAAATGGTGGTGATAAGATTATAATTCTTTTCCTGCCTCATAACGTTTTCAAGAAAATAATAGGATGTGTTTGAAACAAAGCAGGATGAAAGCATTGTGAGAAAGCCGAAGGCAAAATAAAGTCTGAACGCCTTGTTGTGAAAAATGTTGCTGTAACGCCTGAAAAATTCGCGGATATCAAACGGCTCAACAACATCGTTTTCGGAGCTGCGCTCGCTTGTGAATTTATAGGTGAAAATCAGCGGCAATGTTACCCACAGGCAAAGGATAACGCCGAGGATATTGAACTTGTGGCGCGAAGCCGGGCTGAATTTTTCGGTTTCGATAAGCCCGAAAAACAGCGCGGAAATAAGAAATGAGGAATAACTTGCCACGGCATCCATAACCGTTCTCACAGCGTTATACTGCGTGCGCAGTGAGTATTCCGGCGCAATTTCCGGCAGCATCGCCGTGTGGGGAACAATAACAAATGTGTAGGCTGTTTTAAAGAAGATATAAACAAAGATGTAATAAATCATCGTCACGGTTGAGGAGCACTTTGACGAGATGCCGAAGGAGTTCCACATCATCAGGTAAGAAACAAGCGCGGGAATAATGCCCCATTTGATATAGGGGCGGTGCCTGCCCTGCCTGTGGCGCGTTCTGTCGGTGATAACTCCCATTATCGGGTCTGAGATTGCATCGCTGATTGTTGCAAAAAGCACAACAATGCTGTATTGAGTTGCCGACAGCCCTTCAACCTTTGTTAAGAAAGGCAGAAAATAGCACCCGATAATGTAAAACGCACCGCCCGAAAGAAAGATGGCGGAGTTGTAGGAAATCATCGGCATAAGCCGGGTGCCGGGCTCAACGCCGATAAGCTTTTTCACCTTGTCAAGAAATGTCAAATCAACCACTCCTGAGTTTAATTTAATATCACATAAAGAACCGCCTCGGCGGCGAGGAAAGCAGCATTGACCGCCGTAAACACGGCGATATATCTGCCGGATTTTATATTCTCTTTTGAAACAAAGCGGAATGAAATAAGGCTTGCCATTGAGGCTATGAGCGTGCCGAGCCCGCCCAAATCAACGCCGATTAGCAGCGCACGGGCGTTATTGGTAAAGCCGGAAAGGAGAATGGCGGCAGGCACATTTGATATCACCTGGCTTGCGATTATCCCCGCTGCCGCCTCTCTGCCAACGGTTACATTCTTTAAAAAAGCGGAAACCGCCTCCACCCTGCCGAGGTTGCCGATGAAAATGAAAAGGAACACAAAGGTTAACAGAAGGCTGTAATCCACCCCGGCAAAAGCCTTTCTGTCGGCGGCAAGCAATACAACCGCCGTTATCGCAAGTGTGATATAGTAGGGCACGACCCTGAAAACCGTCAACAGCGAAAGAACGAAAAGCACCGAATAAACCGCCGTCAGGGCAGCACCGGGCTTTGCAGTCTGCGAGCCGGAGGCTGTGAATTCCGCCCTGCCCTTTACCGCAAGTGAGCAGGCGGCAACAAGCACAAGTGCAAGCGCACCGTAGGGCAGAACCGCGCCGAAAAGCTCACCGGCAGTCATATCGAACGCCGAAAAAAGATAAAGATTCTGCGGATTGCCGATTGGGGTCATCATACTGCCGAGATTTGCGGCAACCGTTTCAAGCACGGCAATAATTATCAGCTTTTCCGATTTGCCGGCAAGTGACAGCGCCGTTACCGTCAGCGGAACAAAGGTGATAAGTGCCACATCGTTGGTGATTACCATTGATGAAAAGAAACACA
>JAZUJM010000145.1:0-2513 GCA_045642785.1 Acutalibacteraceae bacterium
GTTGCGCCTGCATCAATGGAATTTTCAACAAGCTCCTTCATAACCGACGCCGGGCGCTCAACAACCTCACCGGCGGCAATAAGCTCCGCCAGCGAACGGGGAAGAACATTGATTTTCGGCATCGGTTTCACCTCTTTTTTATATTGCGCCCGCATCGGCGGTGAGCTGATAGAGCAGCGACATCGCCTCAATGGGTGTTATGGTATTCACATCAATACTTTTAAGCTTTTCTATTATGGCATCGCTTTCGCTTGTGGCGAATGAAAGCTGCATATCCTCACTCGGCGCGGAAACATTTTTAAACGAAACCTTGCCGTCGGAGCCGCTTTCGATTTCGGAAAGAATCACCTTTGCCCTTGCCACAACATTGTTGGGCACGCCCGCAAGCTTGGCAACCTCTATGCCGTAGCTGCCATCTGCCGCGCCGCGCACAATGCGGCGAAGGAAGGTGATATCATCCCCGCGCTTTTTAACGGCGATATTGTAGTTCTTAACGCCGTCAACCGCGCCTTCAAGCTCGGTAAGCTCGTGATAATGGGTGGCAAAAAGTGTTTTTGCGCCGAGCTTTGAGGTGTCGGCGGAATACTCCATTACCGCCCTTGCAATGCTCATTCCGTCAAAGGTGGAGGTTCCCCTGCCTATTTCATCAAACACTATAAGGCTGTTTTTGGTTGCGCCCTTTAAAATTGAGGCAACCTCGTTCATTTCCACCATAAAGGTTGACTGACCCGCCGAAAGGTCATCGGAAGCGCCGATTCTTGTGAAGATTCCGTCAACGGCGCAAAGACTTGCCGCGGAAGCCGGCACAAACGAACCCGCCTGTGCCATAAGGCAGATGAGCGCAACCTGACGCATATAGGTGGATTTGCCCGCCATATTGGGGCCGGTTATTATGGCACAGCGGTTTTCGCCGCCGTCAAGCACGGTATCATTGGGTACAAACGGTGCACCGCCGAGCATTTTTTCAACCACCGGGTGGCGGCCGTCGCTTATGCGGATTGCTCCGTTTTCGGTCATATCGGGGCGAACATAGGAGTTTTCAACCGCGCACTGAGCAAATGAGCAGATAACATCAAACACCGCCACGGCACTTGCGGTTTTCTGCACCGCAAAAAGCTTATCGGCCGTTTTTTTGCGAACGGCGTCAAATATTTCAAATTCAAGCTTAACTATTCTGTCCTGAGCGCCGAGCACCTTGGATTCAAGCTCCTTGAGCTCCTGAGTGATAAAGCGCTCACAGTTTGTGAGGGTCTGTTTTCTTATGTAATCATCCGGCACCAGCTCTTTAAAAGCGTTGGATACCTCTATATAATAGCCGAAAACACGGTTGTAGCCTATTTTCAGCTTTTTTATTCCGGTTCTGTCCTGCTCCCTTTGCTGAATGTCGGCAATAAAGCCCTTGCCGTTTTCAACAATGTTGCGAAGGGAATCAAGCTCGTCATTGAAGCCGGGCTTTATCATTCCGCCCTCGCGCACCGAGAAGGGAGGCTCCTCAACGATTGCCGCTTCAATCATGGCGGCGGTATCATCAAGGGTATCAATATCATTATGCACCTCATTGAGCAGAGCGCTCGAACACATTGAGGCGGCATTTTTAATGGCCGGCAGATGACTTGCCGTGGCGCAGAGAGCTCTGAGCTCCCTTGCGTTTGCCGAACCGTAAAGAATACGGGTTATGAGCCTTTCCATATCGCGGCAGCCGGAAAGCTCGTTTCTGACATCCTCCCTTAACTCGGAGGAGCGCAGCATTTCCTCAACCGCGGAATGGCGCCTTGTTATTTTGGCAATATTTACAAGCGGCTGTTCAAGCCAGCTTCTGAGCATTCTTTTGCCCATGGGGGTTTTGGTTTTATCCAGCACCCAAAGAAGGGTTCCGCGCTTTTCGCGGTTTCGCATGGTTTCAACTATTTCAAGGTTTCGAAGAGTGGAAACATCAAGGCGTACAAAATTCGTGCTGCCGTAAAAATCAATTTCTCTTATGTTGAGCAGGTCGCTTTTCTGAACATACTTAAGGTAATCCATTGCCGCACCGAGTGCGCACACCGCCGCCGGGCAATCCTTAAGCCCCGCAAGTTCAAGCGAAGTCACTTTGAAATGAGCAAGTATAAGCCGCTCATTTTCGGTAAAATCAAATTTTTCTTCCTCCGCGGTTTCAATCGCGGCACCGATACGGTTGGTTATGAAATCAATCACATCGCCGAGCTTTGCAGCCGAGGGGGAAACAAGCACCTCGGTGGGCAGATATCTTCCCAGCTCGTTGATAAGCTTTTTTTCAGCCCCCCTGCGGGGAATTTCGGTAAGATGAACCTGACCGGTTGAAGCATCCGCAAAGCAGACCGCCGCAAGCTCCTTTGTGCAATGGATGCACGCAAGAAAGTTGTTTTTGCTTTCGTCAAGCATTGCGCTTTCGATAACCGTGCCGGGGGTAAGTATTCTTGTTATATCTCTTTTGACAAGCCCCTTTGCAAGCGCCGGGTCTTCAAGCTGCTCACAGATTGCAACCTTGTAGCCCT
>JAZUJM010000146.1:0-2786 GCA_045642785.1 Acutalibacteraceae bacterium
AACCTTTCTTTGTGATTTTTGGGTTGTAGCAAACTTATTATATCACTTTAAGGTTTACTTCTCATTATTTTTTGGGTCACATCATTTTAACACACACAATTTTATTGCGGATTTATTAAAAATTTAAAAACAAGAAATAAAAAATAACTTTTTCGGTGCATTTCGGCACTAAGGGGCGGGCGGCGGCATAGTATGCAGTGTGCGGAGGGTTCGCCGTTACGGCGTAAATTCCGCCGGTACTTTCGATAATCGGACTTCGGGAGGTGATAATTACGGCTGAAACTTACAAAGAATTCATTAAAAACCATCTCGGCAGGGGAGTTGATGTTGACGGCACCGCCGGGGTGCAGTGCGTTGACCTGATAAAGGCATATCTGAGCGAGGTTTTCGGAATAAAGGCCGGCTCTTGGGGCGATGCAAGATACTACTATGAACGGTTTAAGGATAAAAGCTGGGGCGGCTATAACAAGATGAACAAAGCCTTTGTGAGAATTGAAAACACTCCGGATTTTGTTCCGCAAAAGGGCGACATATGCGTGTGGGGTCCGGATGTTTCTTCATCTCATAACAGCGGCCACATTTCAATAGCCAACGGAACCGGCAATACATCCTATTTTTATTCTCACGATCAGAATTGGAACGGAAAGCCGATGAAGGCGGTAAAGCACAGCTACAAAGCATTTTACGGCGTTTTGCGCCCGAGAAATCAAAGCCTTATTACCGGGGAGGGGAGCGGAAGATATGTTGTAACGGCTTCCGCACTTAATGTCAGAAATGGGCCGGGAACAACCTATGCCCGCGGCTCATTGCTGCAAAACGGAACCGAGGTTGAGGTGATTGCCCAAAAGGGCAACTGGTCGCAGCTGGCACCAGACCGCTGGGTTTACAGCGCATATATAAAGAAGCTTTGACCGATTTTGACGGGAATAAAAAAATCCGGTTGTGTTCGGTATTCGCCTTTTTGAACACAACCGGAAAATTTATTTTTTCTGCATTATAAAATCCGCAATAACCGCGGCATCGTCGTAGCCCTTCTGATAAAGCGCAAGGGTTTTTTCCTTATCCTTTGTGAGTGTTTTCATTCCGCAGGTGTTATCCGGCGCAATAATCAGCGCTCTGCCGTCGGCCTCGGCGTGCTTAAGATATTCAAGCTGCTCGTTGTAAAGCTCATATCTTTTTTCTATTTTCTTTGCGGCTTCGGGGAAGCGCCGTGCAAGAAGCTTTGCCGCGGTGCCGTCTATTCCCTGAACCTTCTGCTCATCCCTGGGCATTGTAAGAATAACAATCGCGCGGTCACAGCCCTCTTCAAAAAGCTTTTTAAGCGGAATGGGGTCGGATATTCCGCCGTCAAAGCACCTTGTGCCGTTAACGGAAAAACTGCCGCACACAACCGGCAGGCAGGAGGAGCATTTCAAAACCGAAAGGTCATTTTTCTTTATGCTTTCGTTGCCGAAATAAACGGGCTCGCCGGTTTCGGCGTTTGTTGCAACAAGAATTACTTTGCCGGGATATTGAGCAAAGGAATCGAAGCCGAACGGGTCTTCCATTCCCTCATTTGAAAGGCCGCCGTAAATATAATCAAGGTCAAGATATCTTCTGCCCTTTAAAACATTGCCGAGGCTCATATATTCCGGGCGAAAGGTGTAATCGCGGTAAAAGCGCAGGGTTCTTCCCCTTTGCCCCGCGGCAAAGGTGGCAATATTTGCGCTGCCTGCCGAAACGCCGACCGCAATATCAAAGGTCAGGTTTTCATCCATACAGCGGTCAAGAACGCCGGAACCGTAAACGCCGCGCAATCCGCCGCCAACATCAATAATACCCGTCATTCAGTTTTCTCCGTTCCGATGAATTTGCCGATTTTTAAGCCGTCCTCATACCCCTGGGCATACATCTTCTGCATAAGCTCCCTGTCCCTTGAAAGCGTGCCCATTCCGAAATCGTTTTTCGGGGCGAGGATAAGTACCTTGCCCTGCTTTTCAAGCTCAAACGCCTCTTTCAGCTCCTCATTATAAAGGTCGCACCTTTTGCCGATGCAGTCGGAAGCATTGGGGTATTTTCTCTTTAAAGCGGCCTTTGCAAAGCCATCTTTCTTTGAGGTCTTTACACGGTCGGTCTGTGTGGTGAGCACAATAACTACCTTGTCGCACCCGTCTTTAAATGCCTGCTTAAACGGAATCGGGTCGGATATACCGCCGTCAAAGCAGGTCACGCCCTCCACATTATAAGTTTTGCAGAAAACCGGCAGGGCGGAGGAGGCCTTTAACAGCAGCGGGTCGCCCGAATAGAGCAGGGAGCGGTCAAAATAACTCTGAGTGCCCGTTGAGGCATCGGTTACGGCAATTTTAAAAACGCCGGGGAAAGCTTTAAGAGCCCGGACAATTTCGCTGTTCGGCGAATCGCCGACCAAGCCGGAATAAACCGTGTCAAGGTCAAGCATCGGCCTGCCCTTGAGCACGGAAAGAATACTGTCACCGAGGGTCAGCTCCGAATAGCGAAGAAAAAACTCGTAGTTTTTGCCCCTGCACCCGGCAATAAAAGAGGTTAAATTTACGCTGCCGGCGGAGATTCCGAGGCAGTAATCAAAGGTATAGCCCTCATCAATACAGCGGTCAAAAACTCCCGCGCCGTAGGTGTCGCGCAGTCCGCCGCCGACATCAATTATTCCGAGCATATTTTATCCTCCCCGCTTTATTTCTTGTTGTGGGGGCAGGCCTTTATGCAGATTCCGCAAACGGCGCCGCGCCCGATATTCTTAAATTTATCCTTCATAAATTCGCTGCATTTTT
>JAZUJM010000147.1:0-12171 GCA_045642785.1 Acutalibacteraceae bacterium
CGGCGAATTCAGATTCCGCCTTAAGGCAAAGAACGGTGAAATAATCGCCACAGGCGAAGGCTACAAGGCTAAGGCCGGCTGCCTTAACGGCATTGAGAGCATCAAGAAGAATGCTCCCGAAGCCCCCATCGAGAAAATCGAGAAATAATCAGCATCAAAATCACAGCGCCCCGCCGAAACGGCGGGGCGCTGTTTTATGTTTTATCCTTATTATTTAAGTTCCTCAACCGCTGATTTTAACAGCGAGATGATTTCAAGGTGCTGAGGGCAGACACCCTCGCATTGGCCGCACTCTATACAGTCGGCTGCCTTTGCCAGCTCCTCCGCTTTAAGCTTTCCGCGTTTTAACCTGCGGCGGGAGTTAACATCGGCAAACACCCCGGGGATGGGAATTTCCATCGGGCAGCCCGCCGTGCAGTAGGCACAGCCCGTGCAGGGAATAAGCTCCTGATTTTCGATAATATCGCGAACCTTGAATATTGCCTCAAATTCCTTATCGTTAAGCGGCTCAAAGCTCTTCATATAGCTTATATTGTCGTTCATCTGCTCAATACTGCTCATACCGGAGAGCACACAGATAACCTCCGGGAAGCTTGCGGCAAAGCGAATGGCAAAGCTTGCGGGACTTCCCGTTCCGACCTGAGCAAGCACCTTTTCGGCATCCTCCGGCAGCTCGGCAAGCCTGCCGCCCTTGACGGGCTCCATAACAAGCACCTTTTTGCCGTGCTTAACGCAGACATCATAGCATTTCTTTGCCTGAACGCCGTCGTCGTAAAAATCAATATAATTAAACTGGAGCTGAACAACCTCTATCTGAGGACATTCGGTAAGAATCTTATCAAGCACATCTGCCTTGTCGTGGAACGAAATGCCTATGTGCTTTATCTTGCCCTGCTCCTTAAGCTTTTCAACCTCGGCAAATGTATTTAAGCACTTATACTTTTTTTCATAGTTGTCGGCATTGAGGGCGTGCATAAGATAAAAATCGAAGTAATCCGTGCCGCAGGCTTCGAGCTGTTTTTCAAACAGAGGGATTATTTCCTCGGTGCTGTTAAAAAACCAGTCGGAAAGCTTGTCGGTGAGGATATAGCTTTCCCTCGGGTAACGGGAAGTTAAGCAGCGCTTGATGGCTTTTTCGCTTTTGCCGTCAATATAGCCGTGGGCGGTGTCAAAATAATTGAAGCCCGCGCCGATAAAAGCATCAACCATACGGTCAAATTCGTCAAAGTCAACCTCATCGCCGTTCATTTTAAGGCGCATGCAGCCGAAAGCCAGCCTGCCTTTAATTTTATCAAAGCTCATTTTTATTTCCTTTCCGCTCATCACTCTGCACAGTTGAGCCTTCTTATTAATTCCGGAATCACGCTTACATCATCAACCTGCAATTCGGGCTTTTCGATTTCGGGATAAACCCAGGTGCCGGTTGTTCTGACCCACACCGGAATATAGCCTGCACGGCGTGATGCTTCAACATCGTTAAGAGGATTGTCACCTATGTAAAGCATTTCCTCCGCCTTTAAGCCGAGCCTTGCCGCCATAATATCAAACGGGCCGCGCTCCGGCTTGTGAACGCCTATATCACCGGTGGCGATTATGCTCGTAAAGCTGTCGGTAAGGCCGAGCATTTTAAGCTTGTCATATTGCAGGGAGTGCCTGCCGTTTGTGATAAGCCCGGTTTTTATGCCCATTTCCTTAAGCTCGGCAAGCATCGGCAAAGTGAACGGGAACGGCACGGCAAAATTGTGAAACTGCGAAAGAATAAAGTCGCGGTATTCTTCAAAGGTAGGTTCCGTTTTAAAAAAGCCGCAGTCGATAAGGTGGCGGTGAATCTTCTGCCAGCCGAGGTGAACATACTGCTTGTCGGCATATATCAGCTCCCTTGCTATTGCCTCGGGTGTGGCCTTTTCGGTCAAGCTGAATTGCTCACAGAATCTTCCGGCAACAAGGGCAAGGGTGGAATAGCGGTCAAACAAAGTGTGGTCAAGGTCAAAAACAGCCGCTTTTATCATTTCTTCTTTCCTTTAACTTTCATAATTATCAGCAGCAGAATGCAGACAAGAACAATCAGCGCCGCCGCTGCAATGGCCGCCGTGCGGTGAGGGGCAAAACGGTCCAGCACGCTGAACACCTTGGGAATAAAAGTTTTCGGCTCGCCGATTACATAGGCTGACTGAACGGCCTTTGTGGATGTTTTCTGATTTTCATCCATGGTGCCGAGAATAAGCTCTTTTTCTCCGCCGCCGTCAACAACAATGGCATAGCGGTAAAAATTATTCTCCGTGTCAAGGTAGGCAACCGCCATTCCGTTCTTTATTTCATCTTCCTTGACGGGATGAACAAAAACAAGGTCGCCCTTTGTGAGCACGGGTGAACAGGTGGTCTGCTCGGCAGAGCAGACATAATGGCCGAACATCCAGTAAGCAATATCATTTTTCATAGCCGAAAACACTGCTCCGGTTGCGGAAAAGAATACCGTTACCGCCATAACAATGCAGATAACAATCTTTGCAAAGCCCCTGAAAATGTGGCGGGGCTTGCCGGGCTGAATCGGAGCATACTCCTTCGGCATTGAAACCGGCATTTCGGCCACGGCGGGTGAATCGGGATTCTCCGGCTCGGGGCGCGGCATATCGGTCATTTTGTTCATAGGTGCGGGCTTATATTTCGGCAAAAGAGTATCCTTCACCTGCATACGGTCAGAGGGAACATACACAATCTTTTCGGCAGAGCCCTCCTCGCCCTCTTCAGGCTCCGCACTTTCGTGCTTTTCGGCCTCCGGCTCGCTTTCGGGTGTGTCATCATCGTCAAAATCCTCAACAAAATCGGAGCTTACAAGAAAGTCGTTGTCATCTAATTTTTCAACATAAACATTCTTTTCGATTCTGTCATAGAGTTTGGGCCTTTTTTCTCTTTGCCCGCCATCTTCGGACTGCTCAGCCGACTCTTTTTCGGCCTCGGGCACGGGTTCATTCGCCGAATCTGCGGTTTTCTCTTTGATTTCCTCTGTAATTTCTTCGGTGATTTCCTCCGCGGCTTTCTCTGCGCTCTCTTCCGCTGTTTCCGCGCTCTCCGCCTTTTTCTTTGCCTCTTCCTCAGCAACTCTGCGAAGGTTCAGCATTCTTTCGTCAAGCGGGGCTTCCTTATATTTGTTAAGCCCTGCCTGAGAAGCTTCTTTTTCTTTATTTTCACGGGCTTTTTCCTCAGCTGCCGCCTTCTTTGCCGCGGTGAATCCGGAATCAAGCTCGTCAAGTGATTTAAGTGAAAATCCTTCCATAAAAAACAGCCTTTCTTATGAAATACACAAATTTAATCAGCCTTCAAGCGAAGCGATTTTCGCACGAAGCTCCTGATTTTCCCTTACAACCTCTTCGCTGAGAAGGGTCATAACGGAAAGACTTCTGAAAAGCGTTTCGTAATTCTTTTCGCTGCCGGAGGGAGATTTGAATGAAACGGAGCTTTCTGCCTCGTCGGCGGATTTTGAAGAATCCTTATGGTGGGCTGCTCTGCGGTCAACCTCGGCGGCCTTTTTCTCAATTTCGGAGGTTCTTTTTTCAAGGGCTTCCTCCCTTAACCTGAGCACCTCGGCCTGATTTTCCAAATCATAACCGAGCTTTTTAAGCTCCGCCTCTTTGGCGGTAAGTGCCGCCACCTCCGCAGTATAAGAATCCTTTTTGCCGTCGGAATCCATAAGCTGAACCTCAAGGCCCTTGGCATAATCGAATATTTTCTGATACTCATTTCTGAGAACGCCGATATATTCCTCAACCTGCTCGCAGTTGTAGCCCTCTGCGGAAAGGTCAAATAATTTTGAAGTATCCATAAAAAAACACCCTTTCATGAAAAAATCGTAAACCCATTCATCATAATTATATATAAAAACATTCAAGATGTAAATATTATAATTGTAAATTTTTTGCGGATTATTCGGTTTTTATGCAGGTAATTTTCGGCAAAAGCAACTTTTTGTCAAAAAAGTTCGGTTTTTAATGCGCTGATGTTGAAAAAAAACAAAATGGATGTTAAAATAAATTTCATAAAAAATAAAGGAGTGCAGACTTATGTTTTCAAGACCGGAATTCAATGAAAACGGCGAAAAAATACTGTGCGAAATGAACGGCATTAACGCCGATATGATGATGAATATTAAAGTTAAAAAGCTTGCAAAGGGCGAAACCTTCAGCCTTTGGAGCAGCGAAAACGAAACAGCATTTCTGCTTCTCAGCGGCAAGCTTTCATTCAGCTACGGCGGCACCGTTTCGGTTACCGGCAGCCGTGAAAACCCCTTTGTTAAAACTCCCTATGCCCTCCATGTGTGCAGGGGCACGGCGGTTGAGGTTACGGCGGAGGAAAACAGCGAATTCATTATTCAGCAAACCGATAATGAAAAGGAGTTCCCTCCCGTTTTCTATACCCCCGAAATGTGCCTTTATCAGGAATTCGGCGGTTCTCAATGGGGCGGCACGGGTCACCGCACCTGCGCGACAATGTTTGATTTGAGCAATGCCCCTTATTCCAATATGGTGCTCGGCGAGGTTTTCCACCACCCCGGCAAATGGTCAAGCTATCCCCCGCACTATCACCCCCAGCCGGAGGTTTATTATTTCCGCTTTGATTATCCGCAGGGCTTCGGCGCCGCGTTTATGGGCGATGATGTGAGCAAAAGCACTGACGGCAGCTGCCTTTGCATTGAGCCCAACAACGCCCACCAGCAGGTTTGCGCCCCCGGCTACACAATGTATTATGTGTGGATGATTCGTCACCTTGACGGCGACCCGTGGGATAAAACCAGAATCTATGAAAAAGAGCATGAGTGGCTTGCAAATGCCGACTGATTTCCGCTTTTCCCCGACAACACATTGAAAAAAAATATATTCTTTTCAACACATTACGGAGGTATCGTTTATGGCAAACTGTCCCAAATGCGGGCGCCGGCTTCGCCTTACAGACTGGAAACCCGTCTGCCCCGGCTGCGGAGTCAACATTGTTTATTACAACTCGAATGAGCAGCTGCTTGCCGATTCCGAAAAGGCCGAAATAGAGCACGCTCATTCCCAGCCCTCAATTGACCGCGCAAAAGCGGCGTTTTTCGGCTCAAAGCTGACGATTATCAGAATAATCGCCACCTTCCTGCCGCTGTTAACCACACTCATTCCCCTTTGCACTCTGACCGATGCCGCAGGGCAGCAGAAAGCCTTCGGAGTGATTCAGATAGCGCAGAACTTCGGCAAAATCAACATCGGCAATGTTTTCGCCAATGCCTTCGGCGGTGACCTGCCGAGCCTTGCCTTTGCCCTCACTCTTGTAGCCCTTGCATTTTTTGCGGTTAACCTGCTTTCACTTTTCGCCTCCCTCGGCCCTCACGGCAAAATCAGAAGCTTTATTCTTTACGGCTTTGCCGCAGTGTGTGCGGTTGCCGCCGTTATCGCCTTTGCCGCAGGCGGAAAGGATGTTTCAAAGCTTGCACCCGATTATGTTTCCGGCTCACCGTTTATCGGCGCTTTCGTTTTTGCGGCGGCGGAAATTTTCGGCTTAATCTGGAACATTATCATTTACGCAAAGGGTATTCCGGTAAAAAAGACCGTTTGCCTTATAGGCGGAATCCCCAGCGACGAATACTTCAAAATGGTTGAAGACGGCGTGAGCGAGCTTGAAATCCGCAAAAAAATGGTTGCGGCGCTCACCGCCATGCAGGATGAAATAAGAAGAAAAGAAGCCGAGGCGGAGGAAAAGGCATTTTCCGAGCGCGCCTCGAGAAAGTGAAAAGGAGGCGGCTCATTTGTCAGAGGATAACAAAAACATCGCCGTAAACGGCGAATTGGAGCAGGTCAACGCCCAGCTCCGTCAGCTTGTTGATGCCGACAGAAGAGTAATCTCCCGCAAAGAAACCTTCGGCTATATTCTGTTTGATGCTTTTCGCGGCTTCAACATCGACGGGCATAAGGACCTTTTTGTTGACAGCGTTCTGAAAATTGATTTCAACCTTCAGTCGGTCAACAATGTTATCGGCGGAATCTGGGATTTCATTGATGACTTTGTGGTAAGCTTCACGGTTGAAAAGACCCGCACCCGCTGGGGTAAATTCGTGCCCTATATTTTTATGGGCGGCATTCCGTTTGCACTCATTGCGGCGGTTTACTGGATTCTGCCGCTGATTCTTCCGCAGACAATGATAAATGATAAATCAAACATATCCAAATTTATCATTTATGTTCTGCTCAATATGTTAATCGAAATGGTGGCAAACTTCCGCGATGTCGGTATCGGCGGCTATATCTCCACCATAACGCCCTATCCGTCAGACCGGCGCCGCCTTGTTTCCCTTGCGGGTTATGTGAGCATTATCCTTTCAAGGCTGCCCGACCTTGTAATTGAGTTCACCCTTGATATTATCAAAAACGGCCTTTCAAAATCCGTTGTGAGCGCCGAGGCAAGCATAGGCAAAGCCCTTATGATAATGGGCCCGGTAACCACCCTTGTGGCAGGCCTTGTAATCACATGGTACACCTCACTTGCAAAAGAAAGAGTACACCAGAAGATTGAAACGCCGAAAATCAAAGACAGCCTTAAAATCGTTTTCACCAACAAGCCCGTGCTTATGTATATGCTCTCCAACGCACTCGGCTCATTCGGAACCGGCCTTTCCACCAACGACTATTACCGTCAGGTGCTCAATATGACCACCTACGAAACCTTTGCCGGTATTCCCTCATTCTTCTTCCAGCCCACCACCTTTGCCAAGTATAACAAGCTTGCCGAAAGGTTCTCCACCAAGCAGATTTACATGATAAGCCAGGTTTTCGCAAAAACCTTCTATATTCCCCTTTTCTTCTACGGCTTATGCTTCAAAACCAAGAAAAAGGCCGAGCCCTATTTCTTCCAGAGCCGCCTTGCAATGTTCCCCGTTACCGCAATATGGGAGTGCATTTATGCCACCTTCTGGGGTGCAAGAAGCATTTCCATAACCGAAATGAGCAACGAATGCAACGACTATATCGAATGGAAATGCGGTTACAGAAATGAGGCCACCCTTTCAGCCGCAAGCGCATTTTTGTGCAAGATTCCCGCAAGAATCAACGGCATTCTTCAGCCCCTTTACAAAAAGTGGATAGGCTACGACCAGGAAGCCTACCTTCACATTCTTCCCGGCAGGCAGAGCGGTCAGCCCCTCAGGGCACAGAAATGGATTTTCGCCATGGCGACCATTATCCCCGCCTTCCTTGTGCTTTCAAGTATGATACCTATGTTCTGGTATAATGTTGACAAGGACACCCGCGACAGAATGTACCGCGAGCTCAACGAAAGAAGAATCAAGACGGTTGAAAACGTTAACAGATTCTATGACGAAGCGGAAGAAACAGTATAACGCATAACTAAAAAGAGATGGCAGCGGAGTAATATCCGAAGCCATCTCTTTTTCTTTATTTAAGCGGCACAAGCTCAACTGTTTCTGCCAGCTTCAAGCCGTATTTTTTAACCGTTTCAAGTGCAATTTGTTCCGATTTATTATCCCAGCAGTCAACGGCGCGGTGGGCATCAAGGCCGAAGACAACCGTGCAGCCCTCTTCACCGGCAATTTTCCAGAACAGCTCACGCGGATAGTGGCGGTTGTCACGAATGCCGAGAAAATTGATTTCAAGCGGCACCCCGGTTTCCTTTGAGCAAACGCAGATTCTTCTCATCTCCCGCTCATAAACCTCATCGCCGCCGAGGAAATTGAACACATCCGGGTGGGCAACATAGGTGAATTTCCCCGTTTTCATCCCCGCAATAACACAGTCGGCGTATTCGATAAGCTGCTCCTCGCTGCCGCCGCCCCTGCTGCCGCAGTATTTGCCGCCCGGGTGCTCATTGCCCACAAAGTGCTGGCCGAGAATAAGATATTCCGCGCCCCATTGAACGGCGTTTGAAAGCATTTTTTCAAAATACAGCGGATAATATTCCGCCTCAAAGCCGATATGTATTTCTATTTTATCGGCATATTCATCGCGCAGCCTGCCGAGCTTTTCAAAATATTTCGGCACATTTTTCATTTTTACTCTGTGGCCGGATTCAAACCCGTCGGGGAACATAAACGGAATGTGGTCGGAAAAGCCCATTATTTTTATTCCGCCCTTTATCGCCCGTTCAACATAGGCCCTGGGTCTTATCTGAGCATGGCCGCACATATAAGTGTGGGTGTGGTAATTTGCAATCATTTTTCTTCTCCGTAGGCAATTTTTCTTTTTGCGGCAAATCTGCACGCGCGCTTGTAAACCTCGGCAAAATATTTTTCCGCACCCATTGCCGCGTAAATGTCATTCTCGTGCCTGCCGGGCTTTGAGGTTACATTGAGTTCAAATGTCATAATGCCGGAATAGCCGCATTTATCAAGCCTTGCGGCGTTGTAATCCCAATCGCCGATGCCGTCAAACGGAAGCAGGTGAAGGTCGTCAAGGTAGGTTATTCTGCCGTTAAAATCACGCACGCCGAGATTATCGTTTATATGGGTGCAGAAAAGCCTGTCGCCGTAAAGGGCGAGCAGGTCTTTGCCGCCGTTATAGCACATTTCGTGGCCGGAATCCCAGCAGTAGCCAACGCAGTCCCTGCCGGCAAAGCGTTCCATAATCGCCGCAAGAAATTCCTCACCCTCGGTGTTTTCAAACGCTATTTTAACGCCGAGCCGTTCCGCCTCATCAATAACCTCGCCGTACCTTGCAAGCCCCGTTTCGTTGGGCACAAGGTCGCTGTCAAAGCCGATAAAGCAATGCGAAACCATAATCGGAACACCGATTTCGGCGCAGTGGGCAAGGCAGGCCTTTAATTCATCAACGCCCTTTCGGGCAAGCGCCTCGTCATCCGCCCACAAATCATCCGTTTTGTTAAACGGCGCGTGAACAGATTGAAAAATCATACCGAGCTCCTTTGCAAGAGCGGCAAGCGGTGCAAGGTCGATTCCGGGCTTCCAGCCGCAGAAAAAGGCATCAAAGCCCGCATCGCAAAACATTCTTACCTGCTCCTCCGGCGAAGGGCCGAAGGCCGGGTCAAGGCCGAAGCACAGCTTTTGATTATACAATTTTTCCACCCCCGGAAAGCTTTTCTTTTTCAAGTGTGAATTATACAACCCGCTCCGCACCGTGTCAATTATTTTTGTTGACTATTATGCGATAATATTTTATAATCAGTTTATATGGCGTCAGAAAGGAGAAACAGCAATGAAACGATTTTCGGCTTTAATATTTGCGCTTGTTATGCTTATGTCCTTTGCTGGCTGCTCCGGCAAAAACAAAAGCGCCGTTCCCTCAACGGACAGCGCCACTTTATCGGAGGATGAGCTTAAAAATTATGTGGGCGAGGCTTTGAAAACCCACCTTATCTCACTTGTTAAAAATGAGCTTGTCAAAACCAGCACGGCAAAATATGACCTTGACGGCATTGAGATTACCGTTACCGCCAAGGAAGACGACAAAATTGAATATAAGGCAAAAACAACAGACCTTAACACAGAGAAATCCAAAACCTTCAAGTGCGTTGCCGTTGAGTCTGAAAACGGCTGGGTGCTTGAATCAATAGAATAAGGGCGGAGGGCAAAAGCAATGGCAGCAATGAAAACAAGATGGACAGATAAGGTAGATATACTCAATCCCCTTTGTGACTACCCGAGGCCGCAGATGGTTAGGGATAACTGGCTTTGCTTAAACGGCCAGTATGACTATGCCGTAACAAACGAAAAGGTTGACTGCCCCAAGAGCTTTGACGGCAGAATCACCGTTCCCTTTGCGATAGAATCGGCGCTTTCCGGCGTTTGCCGCACCCTTTATCCCAACGAAAGGCTGTGGTATCGCAGAAGCTTCACGCTCACCGATGATTTTAAAGGCAAGCGCGCCCTGCTCCATTTTCAGGCGGTTGACTGGCAGTGTGAGGTTTTCATAAACAGGGTAAAGGCAGGCGGCCACACCGGCGGCTACTGCCCGTTTTGCATTGATATTACCGACCTGCTCAATGACGGTGAAAACGAGCTTATCGTTAAGGTTTACGACCCCACCGATGCGGGCTGGCAGCAGCGCGGCAAGCAGGTTCTTTCCTCAAAGGGCTTCTGGTACACCGGTACCTCCGGCATCTGGCAGACCGTGTTGCTTGAGCCCGTTGACCCCTGCCACATCGAAAGCATAAAGCTCACCCCGGATATCGACAAGGGCGTTATTGCGGTTAAGGTGAAAACCTCCGCGCCCGGCAAGCTGTCGGCAAAGATATCAAAGAGCGGCGAGGTCATTTTCAGCGGTGAAATCACCGATTGCTGTGAGCTCCCGGTTGAAAACGCAAGGCTCTGGAGCCCCGAAGACCCGTTCCTTTATGATTTGGAAATCGAGCTCAGCGGCGAGGGCGGCAAGGATAAAATCAGCAGCTACTTTGCAATGAGAAAATTCTCAATCGGCAAGGGCTCAAACGATATTCCACGCATAATGCTCAACAACGAGCCGTATTTTCAGCGCGGTCTGCTTGACCAGGGTTACTGGCCCGACGGCGGCCTGACCGCCCCCTGCGACGAAGCGCTTATATTTGATATTTCCGAAATGAAGCGCCTCGGCTTCAATATGATAAGAAAGCACATAAAGGTTGAAAGTGAGCGCTGGTATTATCATTGCGACAGGCTCGGAATAATCGTATGGCAGGATATGGTGAGCGGCGGCAAGCCCTTAAATCTTGTTTATGCAGGAATGCTGCCCAACCTCAACATTAACGTGCCCGACAATCAATATAAAATGTTTAACCGCGACAAGCTTGAATGGCGTGAGCAGTTCAAGGCGGAGCTTTTTGAAGTGATAGACCACCTTTACAACTTCCCCTGCATAGGCACCTGGGTTCCGTTCAATGAGGGCTGGGGGCAGTTTGACGCAAAGGAAATCGGTCAGAAAATCAAATACTATGACCCGTCACGAATCGTTGACCATGCCAGCGGCTGGCACGACCAGAAGGGGCCGGAGCTCAGAAGTATTCACAAATACATTGTGCCCGTTACAATGCCCACGGGTGCCAAGGGCCGCCCGTTTGTGCTCAGCGAATTCGGCGGATACAGCCGGATTGTGGAAAACCACGTGTGGAACAAGGCAAAAAGCTTCGGCTACATAATGTTCAAGAGCACCGAAACGCTCAGCAGAGGTTACCGCAAGCTTCACGAAAAGCAGATAATCCCGCTCATTGCAAAGGGTCTGTGCGCCACGGTTTACACTCAGGTGAGCGATGTTGAGTTTGAGGTTAACGGCATTTACACCTATGACCGTGAAATACTTAAATTAGACGAAAAAACCGTTATTGAAATGAACGAGAAGCTGAGATATTGATAATAAAAAAGAGGCGCAGTGCGCCTCAAAAAGATAAGCTGACAGGATTAACCGCTCATATTTGAAGATATGCGGCGGTTAATCCTTTTTTTCCTTATTTTTTATTATTTTAAGCCCGTTTTCCCCTGCCGTGCAGATGTAATCAACGCCCTTTTGAAGCTCACCGCGCAGCAGCATTTCCGACAGCATATCCTCCGCATCGGTACGAATCATTCTTTTCAGCGGTCTTGCACCGTTGGCGGGGTCAAAGCTCTTTTTTGCGGCATAACGCGCCGCGCTTTCATCAAATGTGAGGCTGATTCCGAGGCCGCCGAGGCGTTCGGAAAGCTCCGAAAACAGTTTCCCGGCAATTCCGAAAAGGTCATTTTCGCTTAATCTGTCAAACACGATTATATCATCCACACGGTTAAGAAATTCGGGGCGGAAGCATTTTTTCAGCTCGCCGAGAACCGAGGCTCTGATTCCTTTTTTGTTAAGTGAATCCGAGGGTTCAGCCGAAAAACCGAGCCCGCCGGAGGAGCTTATGAGCTTCGCCCCCACATTTGAGGTCATAATAATTATACTGTTTTTAAAGTCCGCACGCCTGCCGTGGGAATCCGTTAAAATGCCGTCGTCGAGAATCTGCAAAAGCAGATTGAAAATCTCGGGGTCGGCTTTTTCAATTTCATCAAAAAGCACCACCGAATACGGGCGGCGGCGAATCCTTTCGGTAAGCTGACCGCCCTCATCAAAGCCCGCATAGCCGGGCGGCGAACCCACAAGGCGTGAAACGGAGTGCTTTTCGGAATATTCGCTCATATCAAGGCGGATAAGCGCATTTTCATCGCCGAAAACACAAGTCGGATCGTAGCCA
>JAZUJM010000148.1:0-9992 GCA_045642785.1 Acutalibacteraceae bacterium
AATATCATAAAAATCATAGGGTGCGCCCATAAGTCCGAGCTCACGCCGCTGATTGAAAGCCTCATTCCTGAATGAGCAATCAGACAGGTATTTATAAGAAGCTTCATCAACAAAAACGGCAATTTCGGCAACGGAGCTGCGCTTGTCATTTTTTAAATCATCCTGCATAAGCGCGTGAAAATGCTCCATATTTTTCATTATTATTTCATCTTTGTACCAGCCGCCCCACATATCAAACCACCATAATCCGTTTCCTTTTATAAGCTGTCGGTAAAAGGATTTTTTAATGTGATTAATTGATTCTTCCTGCGTTTCGGGGCCGAGCCATATCGGGCCGGAGATTATTCCGAGCGGGTCAATATCGGGCGCTTTTTCGCCGGGAGGCGCTGAGAGATATGTTCTTATATCACATTCCTGAAAACACATTTTTCCGTGAAGCCTGACAGAATCGGCGGGGTACATTTCACTCCAGTCGATTGAAGGGCTGCGGATTCCGATATAGGAATTCGGTGAGCAGATAAAATCAATATTTTCATTTTCGAGTAAAACCTTTAAAGCGTGGGTTCCCCAAAGAGAAGAGGATACTTCGAGCGTATAGCCGTAAAAAGCACCGATTACAACACGGTTTTTGCAGCACTCCTTTGCGGCTTTTGCAAATTCGGTTATTGCACTTGCTGTGGTATAGCTTGCATATTCAAGGAATAGTGTTAAATACTCATCATCTAAAAATGTTTTCTCACTTTTAAGCGGGGTTAATTCTGGCACACCGCAGAAAGAAATATCCTTATATTTTTCGTTCAGGTATGCTTTAAATCCCGCTTCGGCATTTTTGCACCGGCCCGCGTTTAAATCAAAGTGAAACCATTCTTCCGTTGTGCCGCCCGCGAGCTGATAACCGACGATATTGCCCGCAAAACGGCTGCTTTCAACATAGCTGATAAATTGAACAAGCATTTCTTTTGCATCGTTTAACCATTTTGAAGAATAAAAGGATTCACGGCAGCTTCCGTTTTCGGTTATGTTTACCTCATCGGGGTTCTCATTCTCCCACCATTCGGGCAGGGACATATTAACCCTTGGTATAATCATTGCGTCGGGGCACACCGATATTATTTTAATAATCGCCTCATCAAAAAGCAAATAATCGGGACAGCCTTTGACATCAAAAATACCTTTTTTTAATGGATTGAGCGGAGTGTTTGCCCTTATCCATCTGCCGGCAAACATAACCGGAACGGAGAAAAGCTTTGTTCCGGTTTTTGCAAAATCTGAATAGCAGTTGAATTTTTCAAAATAAGTCATATAAGCGAAAGGAGTGACGGGTTTTCCGTTAACAACCAACGCGGGAACACCGCCGATTTTGCCTGTTTCGGACTTAACAATTTTATTTACCATTTAATTTTACCTCGCTGCTGCTTTACCGTTATTATATTTGTTGTTGGAAATAATGTCAATTAATTTGACAATTTAGCGCTTAAAACCGTTAAATTGCTTGTTGACATACTTGAATTTATGGTGTATATTTAAACAAAAAGGTAAGAAAGGCGTATATCGTTCTATAATTACCTGAAATGAGGTGCAAAAAATGAATACGACCATGATTATTACCTCTTGCCTGATTGTTCTGTTTTTCGGCCTTATGATCGGCATTGGTATCAAATCAAGAAAACACGCAACCGATGTTAACGGCTTTGTGCTCGGCTCCCGCTCAGTCGGCCCGTGGCTCAGCGCCTTTGCTTTCGGTACATCATATTTTTCCGCAGTTATTTTTGTCGGTTATGCAGGCCAATTCGGCTGGAACTTCGGCCTTGCTTCCACATGGATAGGCCTCGGTAATGCTTTTATCGGCTCTCTGCTTGCGTGGAGCATTCTCGGCAGGCGCACAAGAATTATGACTCAGCATCTTTCCTGCAAAACCATGCCCGACTTCTTCGGCGAAAGATTCAAGTCCAAGCCCTTGAAAATCGCCGCTTCCATAATTACTTTCCTTTTCCTTATTCCTTACACCGCTTCTCTTTACAACGGCCTTTCAAGACTTTTCTCTATGGCGTTTAACGGTGTTGATTATTCCGTGTGCGTTATTGTTATGGCTGTTCTTACCGGCGTATATGTTCTTATCGGCGGCTATATGGCTGCTGCCATTAATGACTTTATTCAGGGCCTTATCATGCTTATCGGTATTGTTGCCGTTATTCTTGCCGTGCTTAACAACAACGGCGGCCTTCTTGCAGCAACAGAAAAGCTTGCAACCGGCGAAAACGGCGGCTGGGAGTATGCTTCCTTCTTCGGCCCCAATCCCGTTTTCCTGCTCTTTGTTGTTTTGCTTACATCGCTGGGCACATGGGGCCTTCCTCAGATGGTCGGCAAGTTCTACTCAATCAAGAATGAAGATTCAATTAAAAAGGGCACAATAATTTCCACACTTTTTGCCATTGTTGTTGCCGGCGGATGCTATTTCCTCGGCGGATTCGGTCGCCTTTACAATGTTGATGTTGCTGCTGAAGGCTTTGACGCTGTTATCCCCGAAATGCTTTCAACACTTTCACCCATCATTATCGGCATTGTTATTGTTCTTGTTCTTTCGGCTTCAATGTCAACTCTTTCTTCACTTGTTCTCACAAGTGGTTCAACAATTACACTTGACTTTATTGCTCCTTTATCCAAAAAGAGCTTTTCTGAAAAGAAGAAAATGCTTATTATGAGAGCATTTATTGTTGTTTTCATTGTTATTTCCGCCATTATTGCCATTAAGCAGGCAAAGAATAAGAGCCTTTTCATCGCTCAGATGATGGGCGTTTCATGGGGTGCACTGGCAGGTGCCTTCCTTGCTCCTTTCCTTTACGGCCTTTACTCCAAAAAGACCACCAAGGCCGGTGTTGCCGCTTCCTTTATTTTCGGTGTTGGTCTTGAATTGATTCAGCTCGGTATTTCTCTCGGCTTGTTCAGCTTTGAAAACTCAAAGGTGCTTTCCTTTGTTTTCACCAACTCGCTGTATTCCGGCGTTTTCGCAATGGTCGGCGGTCTTATCATCGTTCCCGTTGTCAGCCTTATTACCGCTAAAACCGCTCCCACGGATGTTGACAAAATCTTTGAGTGCTACAATGACACCAAAACCGTTGAAATCACCGACAGCCTCGGCAAATAATTTTACCGAAAGCTTTGCCGCTCTGCATATTGCAGAGCGGCATTTTTGAACTTTATTTATTAATTCTTATTTCATAAGCAAGCTTAATATCATTTAGCAGCATTCCGTCTGCTCCGGCTTCTTCAAGCTTTTCAATCTGCTCCTTTGAGCCGTTCATACAAAACAGAGGGTGATGTATATTTTTATCCCTTGCCATAATCCAGATTTCAATATCATCAGGGATTCTTTTGCGAACCTCATTTATGGGATTTTCGGGCAGCCAATGTTCCCAGAGCCTTATCATTCCCACGCCTGAATTAATGTAATCCTCAACATCCTCCGGTTTTTTCATAAATGCAAGTATGTTTTCTTTGCTTAAATGTTTGGCGGCAAGCTTTGCCTCATCCGGGGTATGAACCCCCGCAATGGCGCGAAACGGTGCATTGGCAAGCCTTTCAAAAAAGCTTTCGTCATCGGCATCAAATGAAAGGTCAAATAATACTGCGGAATTGCCCTTGTAATTCGAAAGTATTTCGTCAAAGGTGTTAACAGTCAGCCCCACCGCGCCGAGCTTTTCCTTAACCTCACGGTAGGTTAAATCAATTATTTTTTCCTCTGCACCTGCAAGGCGTGAAAGGTCGTTGTCGTGAAAAATAATCAATACATTATCTTTGGTAAAGCGTGGGTCACATTCAACGGCAAATGCTCCGTATTGAGCCGCTTTTTCAAGCGCGGCAATCGTATCCTCCTGATATTCGAGGCAGGCACCTCTGTGAGCGATGAATTTCATCTTTATCAACTCCTTTATCTGATAATAACAAGAATATTCCTTTTTTTCAACCTTATTGTTGATTATGTTATAATGCTTAAAAATCATTTGATTGGAGCCGTTTATGAGAAATTTTATTTTGGGCACGGATTGGTGGACGGATTGTGATGATGCCGCGGCGCTTCGTATTCTTTTAAGGGCGCAAAAGAAAAGTGAAATCAATATATTGTGCGTTGGCATAAACGCCTGTATGGATTATTCCGCCGCCTCGCTTGCTTCCTTTGTTTCACTTGAGGGCGCGGGGAATATTCCGATTGGAATTGACCGTGAGGCAACGGATTTCGGCGGCAATCCGCCTTATCAGAAAAGGCTTGCCGGAAGATATAACGGGAGTTTAACGAATGATTCAGCGCCTGATGCCGCAGAGCTATATTATGACACATTAACTAATACAAAAGAAAAGGTTGAAATAATTGAAATCGGTTATCCTCAGGTGCTTCTTAATGCAATAAAAAAAGACCCGGAATTATTTAAAGAAAAGGTTGAGAAAATATGGATGATGGCCGGTAAATGGGATGATAATCCCGGCAGAGAAAACAATTTTGCAAGGAATCGCCGTGCTTCTGCCGCCGCAGCTGAGCTGCTGAAAATCTGCACGGTGCCGATTATTTTCCTCGGCTTTGAAGCAGCGGAGAAAATAATAACCGGGGATAAGCTTTTAAACGGTGATTTTTTGAAAGATGTTTATATTGACCACAATTCCGAAAACGGGCGTTCTTCATGGGATCCCATGCTTGCATTTGCTGCTCTTACCGGAAATATAGAAAAAGCGGGATTTGAATTGATAAAAGGCGATATCACAGTTAACCCTGAGAGCGGTGAAAATTATTTCAAGAAAAACGGTAACGCACTTCACGGTTATCTTCTGAAAACAAAGCCGGATGAATATTATAAGGACACAATAAATGAGCTTATAAAAACAGAGGGATAAAAAAACTGCCCCGGTTATGATTAATCGGAGCAGTTTTGCTATTTAAACTGTGATATTCGCTGTATAAGGTTCGCTTTGAAGACCCCATGCATCCTCGGCAATTATGCTTACAGTATATTTGCCGCTTCCCGGAACGGTCATATTTATCTTAATATCGCCGCAAACGGGATTTTTATAATAATCGCCGAGCTTTTTGCCGGAAGCAACGGTGCTGCCGCTTTCATCCTTGATTTCGGCGCGGTAGATGAATACCACATCATCATCGTTAACCTTTGCAGGCTTGATGTTTAAAGCAATATTATTTTCGCTGACGGTTATCTCGGGCTCATTATCAAAAACGGGTGCAGAGGCCTCTGAACGCCTTTTTTCAAAGGAATATTTGGTTTTGTTTGTTTCAGTTATATTGTCAATTAAAAACTCTTCGGTTACGGCATTGGCTGTCATATCGCAAACACGAACCTTTACACGATTCTGAGCATCAACCTCTACAAGAAGCATCTGAGCCATGGTGTCACCGATTTCGGGGTGCTGACTTCTTGCCCCGTCAATGGTAAATTCATAGTATGCAAGCCCGCCGTCATTAAGTGCGGTGAATGAGCCTTGCCAAATTGCTCTGGGGTCGTTTGCGGGGTAGTGTGAGTGGCCGGAAATATCAACCACCTGAGGGTATTTTGAAAGAATTGCGGTAAAATATTCATCTCCCCAGCCGTCTTGCGCAAGGCTGCCGTAAACAGTATCTTTTATATGCTCATGCTGAAATACGAATATGGGTTTTTCGGGGTCTGCCGCCGCGGCTGCGGCAAGCTCTTTATCAAGCCATTCAATTTGTTTGTCGGAATAATGAACTGCTATATTTGCAGAGGCGGAAATCCCTATAAAATGAAAACCGTTTATTACTTTATGAAAATCGGCTTTATCACCGCTGATTGCAGAGATATATGAACGGCTGATTCTGCCAAGGTAGCTGTCGTGATTCTTTGCGGCAACTGCAAGAAAATCGGTTTCATCGCGAAGAACTTTTTTTACTCCCTTGTAAATGGAAGCGAAGGTGTGAGGAAATCCGGTGTTTGTCGTGTCACCGATAAGTACCGCGGCATCAAGCTTTTTGTAATTTGCATCCGACTCGGCTGCGGCATAGCCGGTTTCAATCATTTTCATTATTCTTTCTGTGCCGATATCTCCGTATTTTTTAACATGAGAATCACTTGAAGCAACGAAGCGAAGCACGGGAACAAAGTCCGGGTCGGCATCAATCTTCATTGGCTCAACATCATTTATCGGCGAAAAAACGCCTATTATTGATGAAAGCAAAATAAGAACTGCGGCGCATATTTTTGCGAACATAAATTTTTCCTCTTTTCCTTTTTTCTATAATTTATCATAAAAAACAATTTCAGTCAATGAAGACAGCTTTAAATTGTAATCTTATTATGATATAATAAACGGGAAAGGTGAGGATTATTATGATTATAACCGTTTTAATGGAGGATACCTGCCGCAATTCCGCACTTTGCTGTGAGCACGGATTAAGTCTTTTTATTGAAGCCGAAAGTCATACTTTGCTTGCCGATACCGGCGCCTCGCAAATGACTATTAAAAATATGGATATCCTCGGCAAAAGGGCGGAAAATGTTGATATTGTATTTTTAAGTCACGGGCATTACGACCACAGCGGCGGAATAATGGATTTTTGCAAAAGGAATGACAAAGCGAAAATATATGTTTCAAACGGCTTTGACGGCGATTATTATAACGGCGAAAAGTATATCGGTGTAGATAAAAGGATAGCCGAACTCGATAATCTGATTACCGTTGATGAATATTTAAAGATTGATGATTCGCTGTCTGTTTTCGGCAAAATAAAGGGCAGAGAGCTTTGGCCGCAAAGCAATCTGCTGCTTTCAAAATGCGAAAACGGGGTAATAGTTCAGGATGATTTTTCGCATGAGCAATGCCTTGTAATTGAAGAAAACGGGAAAAAGGTGCTTATTTCCGGCTGTGCCCATAACGGGATTCTGAACATCCTCAGCAGGTTTTTTGAAATTTACGGTGAATATCCGTTTGCCGTAATAAGCGGATTCCATATGATGAAAAAGACGGAATATAATGATGAAGAAATCAAAAACATAAAATTGACCGCCGAAAGGCTTAAAAAATTACCCAGCGTGTTTTATACCGGCCATTGCACAGGCGAAAGCGCTTATAAAATAATGAAAGATATTATGGGTGAAAAGCTTAATCCTGTTTTTACCGGTGAGGTAATAGAAATATAAAATTATAAATTAAGTGCCCGGTACGGAAATTTCAATTCCCGTACCGGGCACAGTTTGTTATTTAACAGCGGGGATTAATGTAACCTCGATTGTACCGCCTTTAACATTTGATGAATGAACGGCAAGCTTTTTCATTCCTTCCATATGTCCTTTTAAGCGGTTATCAACATTATCAAGAAGAGATTCCGCATTCATAACGCTGAATTCGCCAACGCTGTTTTCACTTAAAACGGCAAGCATTTTTTTGCCGTTGATTGTTAATTCTGCGTGGTGAGAATCGGTTATTTCAATATCCGCCTTGGTGTGCATAAACCAGTAAACCTCAGAGGGCTGCTTGCATTTAAAGGTATCGGTTATTCTTAGTGATGTTCTGTTATCAAACAGTTCAAAGGTTCTTTCTGCCTTTGCAACGCCTGCGAATTTATAGGCATCACTCATATCAAGCACGGCTTTACCGCCGTTTTGCTTATCCTCGGTGTAGGATGTGAATTTTGCTTTAGCAAAGGGATACTGGTCTTCATAGATTTTGTTCGGATTAAACACAAGCGTGTTTTGCCCTTCTGCTCGCTTGGCGTACACTTTCCACCTGCCGCCGCCGATTATTCCCACAAAATAGCCGCTGTTGCCGTAATCCGCGGGCCCTAATTCCTCGGCCCAGCGCTCACCCATACTGTCAAAAACAAAGGTGCCTATGTCAAGGTCGCCGTGATTGGTGTAGTTGTAGCCGCTTTTGATTGCCGCATAGGTTGAATTGTTATCAAAAAATCCGCTTCTGAAAGCCGCAACCTCCTGATAAGAATCGGATTTCATATAAACCGAAAGTGGAAGAGAATCAACATCAAGGTTGTTGAGCAGGTTTTCATCATACCACAAAGCGCCGACCGCACATTCCTTCGCAAGCTCAAATTTACCCTTGCCGTTGTTTAGCTCCTCTTCAACGGTTGCTTTTGCCTGATAATAGGCAACTACCGGGTCATTTGTCTTTTTGCTGAACCAGAAAAGAGAGGGCGCGCCAACTGAAACGGCCTTGTTATCGCCGTAATTGAAGACAGAGGTTGCTCCCGTAATATAAACGGGGAAGGTGCCGAGCTTTAAGAATCCGTCGGTTTCGGAAAGACCGAAATCCGTGCCGAAAAGATTATCGGAGGTGGACATAAAGTAGGTTAAATAACTGGTGCAGTATTCCCAATATCCGCTGCCCTCAACATAAACTCCGTCGGGGGTAAATGTTTCAAAGTTATAGGCCATATTGTTGTAGGTTTCGGCTAAGAAATCAACGGCAAAATCCTTGCAGTAATCATAAAATACCATTGCGCCCACGCCGAGCCCGCCGTAACCGACGCTGTTCCAGTTTGTTTTGCTCCATTTCCACCAGTTCTGAGAAAGGATTTTGCCCTTTGAAACATCAAATGAAAGAGTATTTACCTTTTTTGCAAAAAACGCCATATCGTCTTCGGCCAGGTAATCATAAAGCCAGTTTGCACCGAGCGATACGGCAAAGGTGAGCTCTGCCGTGTCAAGAAAATGGTTTTCGTGCCAATCGGGGAAATTACAGCAGTAAGTCATTTCCTCTTTGCACCTTGAAGCGTATTTTTGTTCACCGGTAACACGCCACATAAAGCCCAGCAGAATTACTCTTTCAAGAATCTCTCTTGCTGTTTCAAGAATACTGTCTTCTTCATCATCAAGAATATATTCGTGGGGAGGGGTGGTTAAAAGCTCATCTGCACACAGCTTAACATAGTCAAAGTATTCATTGAGCTTTTCATTGTCGCGGTTAATATAATTTTGCTTTAATCTTTCAAAATCCTCATCACGGGCAAGCACAAAAACCTTTGAATCGGTTTTGTTCTGCATTACTTTTTCAATATCTTTTGCGGTAACCTTTGTTGAATTCGGGGTCAGGGTTATGTAATCAAGCCCCATTTTGGCTGTGTCAACAAGCATAATGCCGAGGCCGGGAACAAGGCTTCTGAGTAAAATTTCAAGAACAAGAATAAAAGGAACAACCGAGCGCAAAATGATTTGATTTTTTTTCATTTCTCTTCCCATAATTCTTTCAACCTTTCAACATCATTGATAAGATTTTCCGGCTTGCCGCCCCGGGTGAATTCAATCATAAGCCCGTTGTTAAAATTCAGTTCCTTAAGCCATTGAAGGATTTTTTTGATATAATCCGGGTCTTTCCTGTGAAAGCGCTGGAACTTTTTCAACTCTGAAAAAGAAATGTGAACATCCTGAACATAGTCTATTGTTTTAAAAAGCTTTTCTTTATCCCCGGCTTCATCTCTGTACCATGATTGATAATAGGTTTTTACATTGCTTTGGTTTAAATCCTTTAAGAAGCGAAGGGATGAATCGGTTGTATCGTTAAATGTGTTCGGGTGACATTCGTTGCATATTACAAGGCTGTATTTTTCAGCTGTTTCAGAGTTCTTCCGTGCCGATTCAAGCAGAGCCGAATATTCTTTTTCGCCCGTTGCGGAGCTTCCCTTTTTGCCGAGCCAGGTTCTTAAGTATTTTGCGCCCATTTCGCAAGCAATGCCGCAAAGCTTTTCAAACTCCGCTTCGCCGTGGCAGCCGATTCTGTAATAGGTGCCGTAGGAGTTGATGATGATACCTTTATCATCGCAAAGCTTCTTTGCCAAAGCAGCGTCTTTTTCGGTTTTTATGTGTCGGTCAGAGCCCCATTCTATTATCTGAGCTCCCGATTTTTCGGCAATCAGGGCCGTTTCTTCTATTGTGCAGGAACGCAGAGAGGTGCTTGTAAATCCAACCATATAATCTTCCTTTACTGCTTTTTCAAAAGCTTTTCAAAAACAGTTTCACCCTCGG
>JAZUJM010000149.1:0-6139 GCA_045642785.1 Acutalibacteraceae bacterium
GGCGCTATCCTGGTTATCGCTGCTACCGACGGCCCCATGGCTCAGACCAAGGAGCACCTTCTTCTTGCCCCTCAGGTAGGCGTGCCCAAGATCATCGTTTTCATGAACAAAGTTGACCAGGTTGACGATCCCGAGCTCCTTGAGCTTGTTGAGATGGAAATCCGTGAAACTCTTGACGAGTACGAGTTCCCCGGCGATGATACACCCATCATCAAGGGCTCCGCTCTTAAGGCTCTCGAATATGACGGCGGCGATGTAAACGCTCCCGAGCTTGCTCCCATCTGGGAACTCATGGACGCTGTTGACAGCTACATCCCCACTCCCGACCGTAAGGCAGACCTTCCCTTCCTTATGCCCGTAGAAGACGTTTTCACAATCACCGGCCGCGGCACTGTTGCCACCGGCAGAGTTGAGCGTGGACAGCTCAAGATGGGCGAAGAAGTTGAAATCGTTGGTCTTACCGAAGAGAAGAGAAAGGTTGTCTGCACCGGTATCGAAATGTTCCGCAAGATCCTCGACTACGCAGAGGCCGGCGACAACATCGGCTGCCTTCTTCGCGGTGTTCAGAGAACAGAGATCGAGCGTGGACAGGTTCTTGCAAAGCCCGGCTCAATCCATCCTTTCACCAAGTTTGTCGGTCAGGTTTACGTCCTTACTAAGGACGAAGGCGGCCGCCATACTCCTTTCTTCAACAACTATCGTCCTCAGTTCTACTTCAGAACCACCGACGTTACCGGCGTTATCACTCTTCCCGAAGGCGTTGAGATGTGCATGCCCGGCGACAACGTTGACATGAACGTTGAACTTATCACCCCCATCGCTATTGAAAAGGGTCTTCGCTTCGCTATCCGTGAAGGCGGCAGAACCGTTGGTTCAGGCGTTGTTATCGACTGCAACGACTAATCTTATTTAGTGATTTTAAAATGCGGCGTTCCTTTCGGAATGCCGCATTTTTTGTCACTTTTTGTCAATTTTACAGCCGTTAAAAAGCCGCTCAACAGAAAAAGTTGAGCGGCTTTTTTGTAATTTTCCTCTCAGAAAACATCCTTTATTTTTCTGAAAACAGCTTCAATTCTGCCTTCCTCTTCAACAGCCTGCCCGTCATTTTCGGCGGGTTTGTTGTATTTTACAGCCTGTGTCTGATAGATGAAGCTGACTGAGGTTTGGGCGTTTTCGGGCGCAAGGGTGAATATTTTGTAGCTTTTTCCGAAGTTCAGCCACTCTTCTGCCAAAGCGGCGGTGTTTTCTCCGCTTTGTGTAAGGCCGGAATATTTTGTTAACAGAGAAGTGAATTCTTCATCGCCCATAACATCTGCAGCCGAGGTCAGGGCGCTCAGCCCGTTTTCGTCAAATAATCCCGTAAGTGAATCAATAAGCTCGCTGTTTTCTGAAATCGCTTTTTGAAGCTTGTCAAAGGCACCGAGCGTCTTCGGCAAATCATTCAGAACCTTTTGCATTTCTTCTGTTTGCAGGTCTTCGGAAAGGGATGAAAGCAAATCAATCGAACCGCCGAGCTTTGAAACCGCGCCGATAAGTTCACCGAAGCTTTCATCCGAAAGCAGGGCAAGCGCACTTTTTGCCTCCGGCGTGTTGAGCCCTTCAAGCACCTCACTCAGCTCCGAGGCGCCGCCGTTATTGATGAACCTTGAAAGCAGGTCAAATAATTCCTTGTTTTTATTGTAAAGATTTGCCGCCTTTGAAGCCGTTTGAAGCAGATTTGACAAAGCCTGCGGGTCGGCGTTAATGAGTGCGTCAAGCTTGTTTTTGTCAAGTGAACTCAGCGCTTTTTGAATATCCGGCGACGTTAAAACCGAGATAAGCGAAGTGAACTGTTCCCGGTTGCTGCCGCTTGAATATTTTGAAAGCAGGTCAAGCAGGGCCTGATTGTTTTTGAGCAGCGTTATTGAGTCGTTTAAAATTCCGGCAAGTGAGCTTATACCGTTTTTATTTGAGCTCAGCAGGGCAATAAGCTTTTGCGGGTCTGTTTTTGACAGCGCGGATTGAAGCTTTTTTAACACGGAAATAACCGAGCCGATATCATCCCCGGCAGAGGTCAGCCCGCCGCCCAAATCAAGCGATGCAATCGGGATTGCGGCAAAATACATATTGCCGAGCTCAAATTCAGTTGCCTGAGCCGTGACTGAAACGGTGGAGGAAAGCAGCGAATCAAGCGTTTCATCGCCGCCTTCGGCAGTAAGGCCGAGGCTTTCCGCAAGGCCGGGGAAGCCGCAGAAAACGGCTATTTCCTTTGAACCGTCGCTGATTGAGGTGCCGGAGCTTATCTTAACGGCGGAAAAACCGTCCTGCGGAAGTATCATGCCGCCGACAACAAGCATCGGCAGATATACCTTGCGCTTCTTTCCTTCAACGCTCACTTCCTTTGAAAGTGAGTTTTTCATTTTTATCTCGATTTTTATTTCTCCGCTTTTGCCCGCCGCCTTTTCTGGAGCTGTTTTTTTGCAGTTAAGGTAATAGCTTATCTCAAACTCAACGGGCGGTTTCTTGCTCGTTTTTCCGGAGTAATAAAGGTCGGGTGAGGGCATATGCCAGCGAAGACCGCTTTCGGTCTTTTCGGGCACAATATCGCTTTTTACATTGGCAATATCCTTCAAATCGCTTATATCGTCGGCAAAAACTCCGCCTTTTTCCGTGTGCAGGCGGTCATTTACGCTAAGCGTTTTTAATGTGCCGTTTGAATCAAGGTTAATAAAAACCGTTTCGGTTTTGGAAAGCGAGGCTGCGGAATCGCTGAATTTCACCGCCGCCGCGGCATTTTCGGCGGGGATAACCTTTTCTTCTTGCTCATTTTCGCTTTTTCCGCAGGCGGTAAGGCAGAAAACAAAACAGAAAGTGAGCAGAAGTGAAGTAATTCTTTTGCTCTTTTTAAGCTTGAACATTGATATCATCCTTTCGAGGCTTCACGGTGAATTTCCTTATTGCTCCCTCAAAGCAGAGCAGGGCGGGGGGCAGGAATACAATTATTACAAGTGCGCTGATAATCGCGCCGCGGGCGAGCATTGAACAAAGGGAGCTTACAATTTCAATGTTGCAGGTAACGCTCACGCCGAAGGTGGCACAGAAAAACACAAGTGCGCTTTGGAAAATTGATTTTGATGAGGCGGAGGCGGCGGAGATAACGGCGGTGCGTTTATCCTTTCCGCTTCGCAGCTCTTCAAGAAATCTGTTTGTCATCAGAATCGCGTAATCAACCGTTGCGCCGAGCTGAACGCAGCTGATAACCGTCGGTGCAATAAAAGTTACATCGCCGCCGGTGAAAAGCGGAATTGCCTCATTGATAAAAATTGCGAGCTCAATGGACAGAACAAGCAGAACGGGAATAACAGCCGATTTAAAGCTTATTGCAATAAGAATAAAAATTGCGGCAATGGAAATGACGCTTGTAACCTTAAAATCACGGTCGGTAACCGCCACAAGGTCTTTTGAAAGTGCACCCTCGCCGGTTATATACCCGTTGGGGTCGTATTTTTTGATTATTCCGGTCAGCTTTTCAATCTGTTCATTCTGCTCCGGGGTGGAGGAGGTGTAAACGGAGTTGACCATCATAAGCTGATATCCGCCGCTTTTGCAGATTTCGGTCACTTCATCCGGCAGCATGGATTCGGAAATGGCCGGGCCGATATATGAATTCAGCGAAATGATGTTTGAAACGCCGTCTGTTTTCTCAAATTCGGCAATCATATCGGAAACCTCACCAGCGGGGATATCGTCATTGATAATAACAAAATGCGTGGTTGCCATATTGAAATCTTCTTTAAGCTTTGAAAGAGCCTTTACCGAATCAAGCTGTTCGGGCATTGCGTGCTCAATGCAGTAATCAAGCGGAACAGCGCTTTTGGCAATAAATGCGGGGATAATCAAAGCAAAGAACACAACGGTAACCGCTTTTCTTTTATCGGCAAGAAAAACGGGCAGACGCTCAAATTTCGGCACAAGCGGCCTGTGACGGAAGCGAACCAGCGGATTGTGAAACAGCAGCAGAAATGCGGGCAAAACCACAATTACGGTTACAACGCCCAAAGCAACGCCCTTTGCCATCACTATTCCTATATCCGCACCCAGAGTGAAGCTCATAAAGCACAGCGCAAGAAAGCCGAATACCGTTGTCAGCGAGCTGCCGGTGAGCGAGCGGAAGGTGGTTTCTATCGCCTTTTTCATCGCCTCGGTTTTGTTTTCGGCGGTTTTCAGCTCCTCATTGAACCGGTCAATAAGAAAAACGGAATAATCCATTGTTACCCCGAGCTGAAGAATTGCCGCTATACATTGTGTAATATAGGAGATACCGCCCGGCATAAAGAAATTTGTGCCCATATTGTAGATTACGGCATAGCCGAGGGCAAGCAGAATAAACAGCGGCATAAGCCATGAATCCATTGTGAGTGAAAGGGCGGCAAGGGCAAGGAATATGGCGATTGCAATGTAAATCGGTGCCTCTTTGTCTGCAAGCTCCTTTGTGTCTTCCATTATTGCCGACATACCGCTTAAAAAGCATTGCGAGTTCATAAGCTTCTTTATCTGTTTAACGGCGGCCATGGTGCTTTCGGAGGCGCTGCCGGAGTTAAACTGAATCATCAGCAATGTGGAGCTTTTATCGGCGGAATAAAAAACCTCCGTCATAACATCGGGAAGCATTGAGGCGGGAATGTTGATGTCAAGAATGTCATCCGCCCAGGTGACGCTTTTAACCCCGTCAAGCTCCGAAATGCTGTTTTTGATTTTAACAACATCCTTGGATTCCATATTCTGAATCACAAGAAAAGCGTTTGCGGCGCAGCCGAATTCCTTATCGAGAATTTCTTCACCCTGAACCGATTCAAGCTTTTGCGGCAGATAGCTCATAATATCGTAATTAACAAAGGTTACCGCAAAGCCTAAAACGGAGGGTATAAGCAAAAGCGTGGCAAGGATAAGAATTGTTTTCGGGTGCTCCGCAACAAAGCGGGCAATTCTTTTTATCATCTGCAAAACTCCTTTTGCGGCTCATTATATGAGTGCAGGGCATTCTCTATCGCTTTAAAAATAACGGGTTTAAGCTCCTCAACCGTAAACGGGCAGCAGCCGAGAATCGCGCTGCAGCATACCGAGCCCACCATATCGGTAATTATGAACAGTATCTTTTTTGCCTCTTCACGGCAGAATCCGTTTTCGGCAAAATGAAGAAAAAGCGAATCCAGCGCGTGTGAAAAGCTTTCGGAATCCTCCTTCAACATCAAAGAAAAGCAGGAGGAAAAGTTTTTGTTGATAAGCGCGGCTATCTCACGGTGGGTGCTGAGATATTCTATGATGTGGTCGGCAATAAAAACACATTTTTTGCCGATGGGCAGCTCTGCACTTTCTCTGTTTTGCAAAGAGATTATGGCATTTTCAAGCACAACTGCGCTTTTGCCCGCGGTGAGCTGTTCAAGCAGGTCATATTTATCTTTGAAATAAAGATAAAATGTGCCCTTTGCAACGCCCGCAAGCCTCACCACATCGTCAATGGCGGTGGAATGAAAGCTGTTGTTAACAAACAGCTCAAAGGCGGCGTCAAGTATTCTTGAACGCTTGGAAAGCTTTTTTTCTGCTGTTTTCGTCATATGAAACATCCTTTTTTACGAAATAAAAATGACTGTCGGTCACTTTCGGCAGTATAACGCAAAAATGACTGTTGGTCAATATTGTTGAACGCAAGTTCACATTAAGTTTACAAGTCCGGCACAATTAAAAGATAGCGGGGAAGATTGATTTTTCAAAACTAATATGGTAAAATAAAAACATAAACCACAGAAAGGGCGGGCGTTTACGCGCCCGGGTGAATATTTATGAAAAAAGCATTTGCCGTTCTTCTTTGCCTTGTTATGTCGATTTCTCTTTTCGGCTGCGGAAAAGAAAAGGCCCCCGAAAAGTCAACTCCCGAAAGCACATCATCTGCCGAGGATTTCAAAAAGCTTGACACAAGCCCCTTAAAATTGGATGAAAGCCTCAAAAGCGAAACCTTCACAAAGGTTGACGGCAGCTATTCGGTTGATTATTTTGTTCCCGGCGGCAGCAGCTATGACAGTATTGCCAACTATGACGGCAACGGCAAGCTTATAAGCAGCAAAAAGTTCACTTATGATGAAAACGGCGAGCTTCTCAGGGC
>JAZUJM010000150.1:0-13098 GCA_045642785.1 Acutalibacteraceae bacterium
GTCCTCGTATATCAATCTCTCCGTTTCAGATGAGCAGATTAGAGATATTCTTATTCAATCCGGCTTTAAAGGATATCGGCTTGAGGGCAGCTGCAAATGGATTCGAAATGCAATTAATATAATCAAGGAAATATATTTGCACTAATCAGAGCATTTTAATTTCATTCCCCTTTGACCCGGTTTCATATTAAAATGAAAAGCCGGAACGCAAGTCAACAATGTTCTGAATACAAAATTTAAATAAATCAGTAACGCACTAATCTCAGTCTGTTTTTGCTTACTGTTTGCCGTGTTGATTTTTGCTTTTTCGTGTGATATACTCGAAAATAAGAGTGTTATTGCCCGGGGTCGTTTTCGGCAGAACGTGCAGGCACAGATAAAGGAGTGATATTGTGGGAGGAGAAAAAACAGCAAAAATCAAAAACGGTTTAAAGTATTTCAAAACCTACTGGAAAAATCCGCCCGAGGGCAAGTATGTTTCATTCAGGGAGTATGTTGATATCACGATAGGAATAGGCGCAAACTATTCCTCGGCAATGATAATTTCAAAATTCATTGCCTTTGCCGCAAGCTGCTACCTGATAATGTATCACTACAAGCTGCCCTACCTTGCTTTTTCAATAATCACCATAATCAATATGCCCCTCAGCTATGTTTTTAACCTAATCAGCTGGGTGGTAAACGACAACCTCGGCTTTCTGAAAAAGAATGTTGAGCGGAAAATATACCTTACTTATGTTCTGACCGCCGCTGCAGGTCTGTTTCTGATACTTTTTGATTTTTCCGGAGTGCTGAATCCTCAGAACTCAATAGTCGGATATATCAATTCACTTGACGGAATCAACGCCGCCTCTGCCATAAAGATTCTGGGCACCTATATATTCTGCAACGGCTACGGCGGAGCAAGAAACCTTTTCTGGCGCAAAAAGCTGATACCCAAATTCGGCAGATACAAATACAGTCTTTACAGCGATTTTCTGCCGAAAACCATTATGGTGTTCCTTATCGGCTGGCTTCCGTTCTACAAAACAATAGGCGATGTTACTGCCCGTGTGTGGGTTGCGAACCTTCTTTTCAGCATATACAATGTTTATTTATTCAATAATCAGCTTGAAACCTGTGCTCAGAATGTGAGCCCGGATGCTCAGGAAAGAATATGGGTAAGAACTTTCCCGATAAAGCTTTCGCATTTTATCTGGAATATTGTTGACGCTGTTATCCCCGTTTTTATCGGCTTTTGCCGCGATGAGTGGGCTGATATTGCCGTTTTCAAGTATGTTATTCCGTTTACCTTTATGTTCTTTGCCGCGCTTACCCTTTTCCTTGCGCGCAGGGTTCAGGAGCGCATACCTCAGCCGCCGATTGAGAAAAAAGTCAACATCAGCTTCTGGGACGGTATGTCCGGCGTACTTTATAATAAATACAAGTGGATTAACAATATTGTTACTTTGCTTGATTCGCTGGGCAACGGTATGCTTGCATTTACCACCATTCTTTACCTTTACACCTTCCGCCTCAGCGGACTTATTTACAGCCTGCTTGTAACCCTTGTATCGTTCTGCGGAACACCGCCGGATTTCTTTACACCATTTTTCAGAAAGCATTTTTCATACCGTCAGGTTATGATTTTTTACCAGCTTGTAAGAGCAATTACCAACATAATAATTGTGTTGAGTTACGTTTTTTTCGGCAGCAACCTTGTTCTCTGCGGCACAATAAGCATTGTTGCCCTGATGTTTGAGCAGGTATGCTCCACCGTGCCGAAATCAATCAACAGCGATATGCAGGTGCAGATAAACGACTACCAGATGTACCTTTCCGGCGAAAGACTTGAAAGCTTTTCGGGCATTTTCGGCTGGTTTACCGGCCCCGTTACAAACTTTGTCGGGCTTATCATACCGATGCTGCTGCTGAAATTCGGTTTTAACAGCAACTGGGATGTTTTGTTTATTGATGAATCCAGAACCAAGATAATCGTAATCCCGATTATCATTGATATTATCGGATATCTGCTTATGACAATTCCGTATTTATTCTGGGACTATGACGACAGCAAACAGAATAAGGTAATTCAGGTGCTCAAACGGCGTGAAGAGGTAACAAAGGCAAAAGAAGAAGCTGAAAATGCCGAAAGCGAGGTGGACAAAAATGCGTAAAACCAAAACCGATATTATGCGTGAAGCCCTCGCCGCCGAAAAGCCCCTTGAGATTAAAGATGACGAAATATGGACATATCAGATTGAGGGCCTGCAAAAGCCGAGAATCGTTGACAAAAGCATAAAGCCCGCAGCCAAGGCGGGAATCATATTATTCCTTATCTTAGCCATTGCTCTTTCACTCTTTTTCAGCATTTATGCCCTGCGCAATGAAGAATTTGAGTACAAGGAGCTTGAAAACGGATTTGAATTCGTAAAGTATTCAAACCCCGGCTCAGTCAAAGAAGTTACCATTGACCTTGTTGACGGAGATGCTTCAAAGCCGATTACGGAAATACACGAGTATGCTTTCAACTGCGACGAAAAAATACAGACAATATCAATCGGCAAAAACGTTGAAAAGATTGACGGCAAAAGCTTTTACAGCTGCTGGAGCCTTGAAAATGTTTTTGTTGATGACGCCAACCCGTATTACTGCGATATTGACGGAGTGCTCTATAACAAAGAGCTTACACAAGTCATATATTATCCGAGCGCACACAACCTTTACCTTACAAGGCAGGCCGGCTTCAGGCTTGATTTTCCGGAAAACGGAAGCATAACAAACGATGATTTCTGCGATGCGGTTAAGCTTCTTGAACGCTGCGCCGATAATAATGAGGATATCGCCTCGCTTACAGGCGACGATGCCGCTCTTATTGAAAAATTCAACAAGCTCACCGGGAATGCCGACAGCAAAGAATTTATTGAAGCATACAGAGCAAAGGTTGGAGATTATGTTGTGCCTTCAACCGTAACAGCCGTGGGCAAGCTTGCCTTTGCCTACTGCGACATTGAGCGGATTTTCCTGCCCGAAGGGCTCAAAAGCATAGGTACACTCGGCTTTTTCAAGGCAGAAAAGCTTAAAAGCGTTTTTTCATACACCGCCGCGGAAAAAATAAGCGACACGGTTTATGAGAATGTTGCTGACAAACTCACAATATACTCCTCCTTGCCCGACGGCCTTGAAGCCATCGGCTCGGACGCCTTTACCTATGACAGAGGAATAACCTATGTATTTATTCCGAAATCGGTCAAGCAGATTGATCACCACGCTTTTTTCAATATGGCATACAAATCCGGTGACACAATAGAGGGCGTTGCAAAGGTCAATATTGAAGCTGATGAAGACAGCTTTAAAGCGAACACGGTTACCGGCGCTTCCTGGCTGCCGACGGTAGACTCCGGCCTCTTTGAAAAAGATGTTGATGTGATTTATTCATCCGAAAGAGAATAATGAAATAAAAATCTTTATAATTCTTAAAAATGCCCGTCCGGTCAAAAGCCGGCGGGCTTTTTTACACCGCGAAATATTCAAAATAAATTGTGCTGTACATTTTTTCCATAATGTGGTAGAATAAGATAATTCTTAAAAGGAGTTATCATAATGAAAAAGTTTTTCTGTTTATTATTTTCCGTTATTATTGCATTAAGCTGTTTCTCCGGTGCGTGTGCATTGGATCATAATATTGCTTCAACCGCACTGCCCACAATGTATATCAGCGGTCAGGGCTCATATCTCAGGGTTGCGGATGAAAACGGCAATTATACCGGCAAAGATATTTTCCCTTTGAATTATGATATTGAAGAAATCCTGAAATCCGTCAATCTGCTTCATAAGCCTTTTGCAAAAGGCGTGGCAACCGGCAACTGGGATGACTGGTGCGACACCTTTGTTGATATTCTCCTCCCCATTCTTGAACCGTTTGCAATGGATGAAAACGGCAATTCAACCGTTCCGCTTTATTATTACGGGCAGAATACAAACAGCAGCAGGCGAAACAAAGAGGGCAGATTTGACCTTTCGTCTTATCAGTTCAGCTATGACTGGAGAGCCGACCCGGTTGAATCGGCAAAAAGGTTACATGATTTTTCCGCCGAGCTTCTGAATAAACAGAATTACGGCAAAATCAACATTGTGGGCAGGTGCATCGGCGGCAATGTGCTGCTTTCCTACCTTGCAGACTATGACCTTTCAGATGTTAACGCCGCCGCATTCTACTGCACCGGATTTGAGGGCTTTGAGGTAATCGGAAAGCTTTTTACCGGGGATGTTTCAATAGACAGTAACGCTCTTACACGCTTTGCGGATGATTATCTTTCAGACGGCGAGTATCGCAGCGATGAATTATATCAGACGGTAACCGACCTTGTCAGCGTTCTGAACGCGATGGATGCCTGCGGCGTTTTAGTCAAGAGCTTTGATTGCATTTACGATAAGGTTTATTCAAATGTTTTCCCGAGGTTGCTCCGCAAATCGTTCGGCTCCATGCCGTCATTCTGGGCACTTGTCAGCGACGAATACTATGAGGATGCCAAAAAATTCATCTTCGGTGACGAAGCCGGAACAACATATGCCTCTCTTGTTGAAAAGACAGATAATTATCACTACAATTACCTGCTGAAATACAGGGATATAATCAAAAAAGCCCTTGATTCCGGGGTAAAGATTTATAATGTCACAAAATACGGGCTTCAGATTTTACCCATTGTCAATAACAACAACATTCAGTCCGATACCATTCTTGAAACATACTCCGCCTCGGCAGGTGCAAACTGCTGCAATGTAAACGCTCACTTCACCAAAGATTACCTTGCAAAAGCCGATAAAAGGTACATTTCTCCCGATAATCAGATAGACGCTTCCCCCTGCCTGCTGCCGGAGCACACATGGTTTGTCAAGGATAACACTCATCTGTACATGCCCTACTCCATTGACAAAATGATAGCATATCTTCTTGACAGCGAAAGCTATCTTACCGCTCCCGATTGTGAGGAATATCCGCAGTTTTTGCTTTTTGAAAAAGACAGCGAAGAACTCGTTCCCCTGACAAAAGAAAACTCCGATACATATAATCACGGTAATTTCTTCACCCGCCTTTTTTCGCTTTTCAAGCATCTTTTCAGCATCGTTTCGGAGTTTATAGGTGAAAAAATAAAAAGCTTAAAGGAAAGCAAAGTAAAATAATCCGTTATACTATAATAATCAGAATCAACAAATTCAGGGCTTCGCTCTCATTCAGAGCGGAGCCCTTTTTTGCCCATTGAAAATTCCGCCGCATTTGTTATAATTACAATGTACCGATTTGCGAAAGGAGTTTTACAATGTCTTTTATCAAAAAAATCTTTTCCGCAATAGCTGCATTCATCATTTCGCTTGTGTCACTTCCGCTGAGCTTCACGCCCTCAAAAACCGACACGGATTTTTCGGTCAGCGGCGAAAATATGACCTTCACCGGCCATTCAGCCGAAAACGCACTTGTTTTTGATGTGAACACCGAAACCGCATGGTTCAATTATTACGCTGTTAAATATTCTTCCGATTCATACATCAGCGGCGAAATCACCTACGGCAGCGGCTTCGGCGGTGAAAAAAGCGAAGTATTCTTTCTTGAACCCGCCGAAAACGGCGTTTTTTACTCATTCATTGACGGCTTTCTCAACCGTAAAAAGGCAAAAAACATTATTTCGGTCAAGGTTAGCTCAAAGCAGAAAAACGACTTTGATTTTTCTCTGCTCGGCGTTTACACATTCAACCGCGAAATCCCGGGCGGCGAAATATTCATTTCAAACAGCCGCTTAAAAACCGGCATTGATTTAAACTGGGGCGGCGCCCTTTCGGTGCTTGAGGATCTTGATTCATCGGTTGAGGCCGTTAAAAAAGACGGCAGAATTTATGTTGATGCCCGTGCCTCCGAAAAATACGGTACAAAGGCCGTGAGCACAAGTGTCAACCTTATCAACCGCCACGACCCCGGCCGCCTTGTTCAGCAATCCTACTACGGCGCCGCCGACATTGAGGGCTATGAAAACGGTGCATTTTCAACCGGCGACAAATGGCCTTACAACCCCGTTCAGGGCGGCAACAAATACGGTGATTCAAGCAAGTTGGTTGATTTAAGGGTAAATGAAAATTCAATTTACATCAAGTGCAGGCCGATGGACTGGGCAATGGATGCCGCCCACATCAGCCAATCATACATGGAGGCCGTCTATACCCTTGATGGCAGCACGCTTAAGGTAAACTGCCGCTTCACCGATTATTCCGGCTATGCCGAAACAAAAAGGGGGCAGGAGCTGCCCGCATTTTACTGCATTGAACCGCTTAACAGATTTGTCTATTACGGCGGCAATGCGCCGTGGAGCGGTGACACACTTTCGGTTGAACCCGACCTTCCGTTCTGGGCGGGGCCCGGCAAGCAAAAATTCAAGGCCGCCGAAAACTGGGCAGCATTCACGGGCGAAGACGAAAACAGCTTCGGCATAGGCGTTTTTTCGCCGCAGCGCAATGTTTTTGTGCCGGGTGTTTTCAAAAGGGGCGAAACCGTGCTTAAAGACCCGTCGGTTGATGACCCGACCTCTTATTTCGCAATTTCTGACTCAATCACCTTCAAAAGCTTTTCTCCGTTTGAGTATGAATACTATATCACCACCGGCAGCGCCGATGAAATAAGAAACACATTCAAAGAAATCGCGCTGCAAGCCGCCGCAAATTAACGCAAAAAGCAAATGAATATTAAGCTTTCCGCCCGAGAAAGTTTTTACAAGGAGAAATTTATATGCTTGAAAATCTTTCAAAGAAGAAAAACATAACATCTTTTTCAATCAGCCCCGAAAATTTTACGGGTGAAAAGGGAAAGGGCGCCATGTCGGCAGACGGCGCCGCGTTTCAGGCGGCAAGAGATTTAGGCGTCGGCTGGAAAGTTTCACCGTATGTTAACATTCAGCCGGGCGAAACCTTCACCATGGCGGATGTTGAAAAGCAGGGTGCGATAAAGCACATCTGGCTTACCATCGGCGGTACCGTTGGCAGAACACTTATTCTGCGAATATATTGGGACGGCAGCGACACCCCGGCTGTTGAAACACCGCTCGGCGATTTTTTTGCCGATGCAAATACCGATAAATTCGGCCAGCTTTCAAGCCTTGCCGTATGTGTAAATCCCGGTAAAGGACTGAATTGCTACTGGGAAATGCCGTTTAAAAAAGGCTTTAAAATGACGCTTCAGAACCTGAGCGACAAAACCGCCGTGCTGTATTATCAGATAGACTGTGAAGAAAAGGAAATCGCCGAAGATTCACTTTATTTTCACGCACAGTTCAGAAGAACAAATCCCCTGCCCTATAAGGCAGCCTACACAATTCTTGACGGCATTAAAGGCAGCGGGCAGTATGTGGGAACCTACCTTTGCTGGGGCGTTAACAACAACGGCTGGTGGGGCGAAGGTGAGATAAAATTCTTCATTGACGGTGACGGCGAATTTCCCACAATCTGCGGAACGGGAACGGAGGATTATTTCTGCGGCGCATATAATTTTGATGTTAAGCACCAATACACCTGCTTTTCCACACCCTATTCGGGGCTGTATAAAATCGAGGGCGGTGACGATATTTATTCCCCGCAAAGAAGATTCAATATGTACCGCTGGCATATTACAGACCCGGTTTACTTCAAAAAAGATTTAAAAGTAACCATTCAGGCACTCGGCTGGCGAAGCGGCGGCAGATACCTGCCTTTGCAGGATGATATTTCCTCTGTCGCGTTCTGGTATTCCGATTCGCTTGATGATGAATACCCGCCTCTGCCCGATAAAGATTATCTTGAAATAATCTGAGAGTGTAAACAAAAAGACGGATTATACCGATATAATCCTTGAAAGGAAGCGGAAAGTTAACAAAGACGGAATAACAGCTTACCCGGTGGAAGAGGTCCGCTCCCTGCTCGGTGAGGATTACACGCTCACCGACGGTTACATTGAAGAAAAATTCATTGACGGCGGCAAAGAGGTATATATCAGGCTTCTTCAAAAACCTCTTTCTTGACAAATGAATACCAATAGTATAAATTAATTATCAGAAAGAATGATGAAAAAGGAGATATCTGTTTATGGCTGAAGCTCTTCGCACCTTTGAAACAGCTGATGATAATTCTCTTGATATCAGCAAACGCTATGTCAACAAAAAAGGAATAATAGCTTTTATTCTTTATGACATCGCCAATTCCATAAGCACCGGTGACTTTGAAAGATTCAACACCGATGCTCTCAAATTAAAGGCAAGCCTTTTTACCCTTGCCAACACCATTGTCGGCGTTTGGGATATTATCAACGACACATTCACCGGTGTTATCATTGATAAAACCCGAAGCCGCTTCGGAAAATTCAGACCGTATCTTATCGCCTGCGCCCTGCCCGCTGCAACCATAGGGCTGCTGAAATGGTTCGGCTGTTACATTTTCCCCACCGATGCCGCCGCCGAGGCAAGCACAATTAAGTTTATGTTCACGCTCATATGCCTTTTTTTAAGCGAGACCATAAGCACATTTCAGGGCGTCGCCAAAACCGGACTGCTTGCAACAATGACCCCCAACCCGGAGGAAAGAATATGGCTTGCGGCAAGGTCAGCCCAGCTTTCGGCAGTTGTTGACAACATTCCCGGCATCATCATAAACCTTATTTACGATATGATGATTCATGACAAAATTCATATCGGCTACAAGGGCTTCTATACCTCCATTGCCACGGTTGTTACAATAGTATCGGTTTCGCTTTCGCTTTATTTCTTCCTTAATGTTAAAGAAAGAGTTGTTCAGTCCATTGAGAAGCCGAAGGTCAAAGACGGCTTTATAAGCATTTTCAAAAACAAGCCCATGCGAATCATCCTTCTTTCCGAATTTCTTGGCGCATTTTCCGTTTCGGTCAGCAAGCAGGATTATTACATTGATGTTCTCGGAATGTCCTCTTTCGGAACACTTACCGAGGTTCCCGCGGCTCCCGTTTCCGTTATCAGCTACGGCTGGATTAACGCCATGCGCAAAAGATTCTCAAACAAATCGCTCTGGATTCTCACATCCCATATGGATGCCGTTATCAATATAGTCGCTTTCCTGTTCGGTATCATCGGCGGCACAGGCGAAAAGGGCTGGTATAATCAGCGCTGGAAAATGTTCTTTATTCTTTTCCCCGCCGAATTTGTCAGAAAGTTCTTCTGGGGCGTCAGGAATGTTATCCCCGGCGAGGTACTTTATGAATCAATCGACTACTGCGAATGGAAGGATTCCGCCGGAATAAGAAATGAGGGCGTTATCCTTACCGCAAAGGGTCTTATGACAAAGCTTGTCAGCAACACCACCGGCAGCCTTAAAGCATGGATAAAATCCCTTTTCGGCTACGACTATTATTCAAGCGGTTCTCAAAGTCAGAAGGTAAAGTTTTCTCTGTTTGCTCTTTCCTTTATGCTCCCCGCCGTGATGAGCCTGCTCAGCGTTTTCCCGAAGCTGTTCTATAACATCACCCCGGAGGTGCGTGCGCAGATGTACAGCGAGCTTCAAACAAGAAGAGAGCTTGTTACACTTAAAAAAGTTAACGCAATGGAAAATAACATGAACGGGGAGGGAAATATATGAACTGTCCTGTTTGCGGAGCAAAAATAAAGCCGTGGGATTGGCGCCAGAACTGCAAAAAGTGCGGCACAAACCTTTTTTTGCACGATTTTAACAAACGCCTCAAAGAAGAAAGTGTGCAGGCGGAAAAGGATTTCCTTTGGTGGACAAATATGACCGCCCAGTTTATGGATTACGGCGTAAAAGATAAATTGGCGCTTTTCCGTTTGATTTTTTCCGTTTTCCCCTTAATTCTTCTTTGTGTGCCCGTGATAACCTTTAACGGCGGCTCAATGATTTACTTAAACTTTCTGCTTGATGCCTTCGGCGGCGGAAAATTCTTTCCCGAGGGGTTCGGAATAGGCAATATGCCGCAGTATTCTTTTCTGCTGCCCGCCTTTCTTCTTTTGGCGGTAAGTCTGTTTGCGGCGGTGCTTGCGTTCTTTTCGGTTGTTGTGGGGCCCGCGTTTATGAATTTCAGAGCGGCGGCGATTTTTGAGCTTATCGGCGCGGTGTGTGCATTGGCGGGCACGGTTTTATTCAACTTCTTTTCCGTTGATTCGCTCACGGCAATCAATCCTTCGGTCGCCTCATCATTCGGGCTGTATATTTACTGCCTTATAATGATTGCCGAAACCGCTTTCTTATTCTTCTTTGCTTCTTACTCCAAAAAATTCAAAGCACTTAACTGAAAAATCAAAAAAACAAATCCCGGTTTGTCGGGGTGAGAGAATTATACAAATCAGAATTTGAAAAACCGAAACACGGAAGCTGAATCCGATAATCCGTAGGGGCGAACTGTGTTCGCCCAAAAATGACTTTTTCAAAATATCAATATATTAAACGGGCGAACACAGTACGCCCCTACGAGTACATTATTCATTCGTGCCGAGCACGCCAAATCCCGGTTTGTCCGGCATAATAAAACCCGCCTTTCGGCGGGTTTTATTATGTCGGAATATTATCATTCAAGTCCTTCCTTTTATCAATCGCCGAAATAATCGGCAAATTCGGTAAGAACGGATGCGGTGTAAAGAAGGCAGTTTATCCAGAACTCGCGGTCTGCATCGGCATTTTCAATAAATCCCGGCTCTTTCCATTCGGTGGGGATTCTGCCGCTCTTTTTGCTCTGCACTCTTGTAACGGTGTTCATAAGCGCTTTTGCCTTTTCAAAACAAAGCTCATCCCCGGTTGCCTTACCGACTGAAAGGAACACACTTGCGATAACGGAGGTGCTCGCGTCAACGGGCACATACCAGTTATACTGTTCAAGGCCGCAGGGAGTTGCCCAGCTTGTAACATCAAAGCCGCATCTGTCCCACGGGCAGGGTCTGTTCCACACCACAAACTGGTCCTCAACAAACCGCATTAATTCAACGGCGGTTTTAAGCTTTTCGGCATCGCCCGGATAATTATTTACATAGTACAGTATCAGCTTGTCGCAGTCACCGTGGGCAAGGTTGGAATAATTTGAGGAAAGCACGCTGTCTTCAAACTGTCCCTCCCAGTTATATGTTTTCAGCGCATTGTTTTCAACATAGGCAAGGGCATTATCCGACAGCTTTTTCCAGCATTCATCCCCGGTTCTTTCATAAAGCCCCCTCAGGAAAGGAAGAATCGCGTTGGTGGGCATACAGTAATTTCCCGCCGTCGGTTTTCCCGTATGCCTTGACACAATCAGATACCAGCTTCCGTTTTCAAGCACATTTTTGCGGTAATATTCGCCTATTTTCAAAGCGGCATTCAGATATTTCGGATTCCCGGTCTTTTTTTCAAGGGCAAGATATGCCGAACCGGCCGAGGCGGGGTAAAACATCATAACGGTGTCCTTGCGCTCGTCGGCGGTCAGATTATTCATGGTGTCATCCGTTTCTCTGAAATCGGTATAATACGTGGGCGGAATCCCCTCAAGCGGACTGCCCGCAGGCTCGGTTATTGAAATCAGATAGTCCGCGGCATTGCAGGCAATCTTCACACATTCCCCGTTCTTTTCGGGTGCCAGCTCGCCGTATTTAAGCATTGCTTCAATAATTGAGGCTTCCATTTTGCTCGGATAAACGTTCAAATCGTATTGAGGGTCGGGGGTGCCGTGTTCAAACAAATGCCGGATTATTCTGCTGTTGAAGCAGTATTCAAAGGCTCTGACGGCGCACTCGCGGTAGCTGCAATCCGCCGCCGGGTAATCCCCGGTGAACGGGGCAAGCCTGAAAAATGTTCTTGCGCCGATAAGATAAAGCTTTTCGCCGTTTTTATCGGTTGAATATGCCTTAAGGCTCACTATCCCTTCCGGGATATCCTTCCATATGGGGGTGAGCAGAGCGCATGAGGATTCCGAGCGGAAGGAATGTTCTTTTCCCGTTTCGTCAACAGCCTCATATATATATTCTTCACACCCCGCAACAGGCTGAAACTGAAAAGCGGGCACATACATAAACTGCCTTGCTTCAACATTCCAGAAAGGTCTGCCCGCGCTGCCGCCGTGGTGGGGCGTTACCGCAGCCGATGTTGTTTCTTCCCATGCTTTTTCTGCAGGATTCATAATGGACCTCCGTTTTACATTAATAATTAAATATTATTGTAACACACAACGCGGCAATATCAAGCCGTTTTTATTCATTTTTACGGTGCGGAAGGTGCTTCATTAAATAAAATTGCTTATTGTAATATTTATCCGTCTGTGCTAACATAACCTTAAATAATAAAAGGGAGGCTTTCACCGTGAAAAAAGCACTTTCGCTCCTTCTTTGCCTCTGCGTTGTTTTTCCTTTTTCGGCAGCGGCATTTGCCGGGGATACCGCACCGGTTTCTTACAGCATAACCAATCCCTATGAAAGCGTAACGGCGCTTCTCGGCAACCCCGACAATCACTACAAAACGAATCTTCACACCCACTCCACCGTCAGCGACGCAAGCGTTACCATGCCCGAAATGGTAAAGGAATATTACAGCCAGAATTTTGATATTCTTGCCATGGCGGAGCACGGAGTTATGGGCAAAAACTGGAACGAAGAACCCACCCACTATTCTCTTATGAGAATCTGCACCTTTGCCAACTCCCTTTCCGACAAAGCGGATTACTACAAAAGGCAGTATGAAAAGCTGACCGACAGCGAATTTGAGGGCATAACCTCCGGCACCTACGGGTTTGACGATTCACATAATTTCACCCTTACAAGCTCGGTTCCCTTTGCGGAGCAGAGCAGCAGAACATACGGCAGAGGGATGAACTGCGTTCCCACGGGAATTGAGCTTTCGGCGGCTTCGGTGCTTGAAAGTCACCTTTGCGGTTATTTTTCGGACTGGGGCGAATGTGTTGCCGGCCTTCTCACTCACGAGGGTGATTATGAATACTTCGTTAAAAATATTGAAAAAGGCGGGGGCGTAACGGTTATCAATCACCCAGGGCATTACTTCAACTCAAAATTCATTGAAGAAAACACAAGGGATGTTAACCAGCTCTTCTATTTTTCGGATATTTTAAACAGATATGAATCCTGCCTGGGCATTGAAACCTTCAACAAT
>JAZUJM010000151.1:0-6623 GCA_045642785.1 Acutalibacteraceae bacterium
AATGTTATAGACAGTCGAATCCGGGTTCTGCATACTTTCAATGAATATGCCGTTTTGTGTTTTTGTTATCGGGTAATCCTTTTGTGTGTTGAACTTTTTAATCGGTGCGGCGTCTTTAACAAAAGATTCAAGCTTAATTACGGTTTCGTTTTGTTTAATATCGGCGGTCTTTACGGGGATATTAAATTCTTCCGCAAGTAAAACATTAAGCTTTACCGAGCCGATTGAGGTGAGCCCCGCTTCGTAAATATTTGTTTCGATTCCGAAATCGGAGTGACCGACTACCTCGGAAATTATGTTGAAAATTCTCTTTTGAATATCGTTCCCGGGCGGAGTAATCTTGCCGGTATTCCTTTTGGGAACAGGTAATGCGCGGCGGTTGACCTTGTGATTCTGATTAAGAGGAATGGAATCAATCTGCATAATAACCGCGGGAACCATATAAGGCGGCTTTTCGGCGCGTATAAAATCGCCGAGGTCTGTTGCTTCGATTTTTTCGTCGCTGACTACATATGCCGCAATAAATTTTCCGCCGGAGGGGTCGTCAAATGCGGCAACCGTTGCATCCTTAACAGGCGGGAATCTGCGAATAACCTCTTCAACCTCGGTAAGTTCAATGCGGAAGCCGCGAATTTTAACCTGAGCGTCACGGCGGCCTACGAATTGAAGGTTCCCGTCGGCAAGGAAACGCACGATATCGCCTGTACGGTAAATTCTTTCATAGCCCGGGGTGTTTTCAAATGTGTTTATTCCGTAAGCCTCGGCGGTTTTTTCGGGTCTGTTCAAATATCCTCTTGTAACATGAAGGCCCGAAATCCATAATTCGCCCACGGCACCGGGAGGCAGAAGCCTGCCGTCTTTATCAACAACATAGGCTTTAAGGTTATCAACCGGCTTGCCAATGGGTATATCTTTGTAGCGCTTGTCAATTCTGAAAGCGCTTGTTATAACGGAACCTTCGGTGGGCCCGTAAAGGTTATACATATTGTAGCCGTCATCAACAAATATCGGGGCAAGCTTTTCGCCTGCAACCGAAAGGTGCTTAAGCGTTTTGTGCCCGCCCATGGCCGCAAACTGCCTGCCTATCTGGGTGGTCATAACGGAATGTGTAATTCCGTTTTCATTGAAATAATCGCGAACCGCTATTAAATCAAGGCGTATACTGTCTTCAATAATATGAAGCTCGCCGCCGCAGATAAGGGGAGGATAGGTGTCAATAATATTTGCATCAAAGCCATAGCTTGCATAAGCAGCAAGGTGAGTTGTTTCATCCATACCGAAATAACTTCTGAAAAACTCAACCGAAACAAGGGCGTTTGAGTGCTGATACATAACACCTTTCGGCAATCCCGTTGAGCCGGAGGTGTAAAGCATTATGAAAAGGTCATCGGGGTTTATCTGAGGCAGGGGAGCCGATGAATCTTCAATACCCGGGATATCCTCGGCAATAAGCTTTTCACCCTTGAAATCATCGTTGATTATACCGGTTAATTCGTTTGATTCAATGAGCATTACAGCGCCGGAATCCTTCATCATATAGTTTAACCGCTCGGGAGGATATGACGGGTCAAGCGGAAGATAAGCTCCGCCGGCTTTTAAAATACCGAGCGAACAGATCGGCATATACTCGCTTCTGTTAATAAGCACGCCCACAACAGTTTCTTTTTTAATTCCGCTTTTAACAAGGCGGCGTGCAAGACGGTCGCTTATTTCATCAATTTCACGGAAAGTGTACTTTTTATCCTTGAAAACAACGCAGGTATTTTCGGGCGTGGCTTTTGCCTGCCTTCTGAAAAGGTCAACAACGGTTGTATCGCTTTCGTATTCCTTTTCCGTTTTGTTGAATTCATTGATTTTTTCATCGGCTTCGTTATAGCGGATATTGATTTCACCGAGGGTTTCCTTTTTTAATATCTCGCAAACTATCTGCATATAGAGCTGAGCAAAGGATTCAATTAATTCAGCGGAATATAAGCTCTTTTCGTAGTGAATAAGCAGGGAATACTCGCCCTCAATCTTGTTAAGCATAAAGTCGAGATCGGCTATTGTTTCAAGCGGGTCTGCAACAATGGGTCTAACGGATGAATCGCCGAAAGGAAGGTCAAAGAAAGTATCGCCCTGATAAATAAATGTTGTTTTTGCATTTATTCCGTATTCGACGGCAAGCTCGCCAAAGGGCATTACGATGCTTTTCTTTGCAAGGTAAAATTCATTATACATCTCTTTGATAAACTCGGAAATATTCTTTTCGGGCTGAAGAGAAGCGTGAATAGGCAGGGTTTTAACAAACATTCCGAAAGTATCGGCAAAGTCCGGGCCGCTTCTTCCGTGATGTACTGTTGTGAACATTACCTCGCGCGAACCGTTAAATTCAGCAAGAGTATAGGCAAACGCACTCAAAAACAGAGCATTTTCGTTTACACCGAGCTTTGATACATATTCTTTTACTTCGCTGATGCTGAATCTTTTACCTGCTCGGATTTCAACCTTTTTTGAGCCGCGGGTAATGCCGTCAACCATAATATCGCTGATTAAGGAAGAATCGCAGTCAACGCCTTCAAGTCTGGATTTATAAAATTCCTTTGCTTTTGTATATTCTTCTGTTTCCTTAAGTTTGATGTCGTTCTGAGCTACATCAAAAATCGTTATTTTTTCGCCGCTGAATTCTTTTTCGCCGTAAACGGAAGCTATTTCATTGATAAATGCGGTAATGCTTGTTCCGTCGCTGATAATATGATGAACATCAAATATAAATGCTGTTTCTTCCTTTGTTTCTGCAATTTCAAAGCGGATAAGAGGGCCGTTTTCAAGGTCAAAGGGCTTAATAAAAGCTCTTGATTCGTCTATTATATTATCCGCTTTTACTATGGGTATATCTATTTCAAAATCGGTTTTAATCATTGAAGGTACGCCGCCGGGGGCACCTGTTTTTACAAAAAACGCGGGGTGAAGATAAACAACTTTTTTAACCGATTCAATAAAACGATTTATGTCGCAATTTTCAGGCAAAACGGTGTAAACCGTGATGTTGTAATTAACAGATTCCGGTACATCGATACATTCAAGATAAATTCCCTTTTGAGAATCCGTAAGCGGAGTTATCTGCGGAATTGCTTCAAAAGTTTTGTTAATCAAGATTTTCATCCTTTCATAAACTAATTCTTTTTAATTTTATCATAAAGTCTTTAAAACTTCAAATAAAATTAAAATAAGATTGTCAAAACTTTTTGATATGATATAATAGAGAAAAAGGAGGAGTTAAAAATGAATGTCAGAAAAATCGCGGCCTTTATTCTTTGCGTTTCTTTTATGCTTTCCGCTCTTCAGTTTTCGGCAGGTGCTGCCGTTTCGGCTGAGGAATGGGGCGAATATTTTGAGGAATATTCAAAGGGTTACGGCAATGTGCTTATGAATCCCGGCTCAGATGACAGCGAAAGAAATTTTTCGTGGTACTCCGAAAAGGGCAGCAAGGACTGTAAGGTTCTTGTTTCGGAAAATGACGATATGACTAATCCGAAAGAATTCAGCGGCAAAACAGTTAAAACACCTGAGGGTGACTGCGTTAACAAAGTAACCGTTTCCGGGCTTGAGGACGGCAAAACCTATTATTACAAATGCGTTTGCTCAACGGCTGAAAGTGATGTGGCAAGCTTTAACACAATAAGCGGCAATGAATTCACCGCTATGTATGTTACCGATATTCATGTTACCTACAACGAAGATAATTATGAAAAGCCACTTGAAGCTGAGGCATATAATGTTCATAAGCTTCTTGAATGTGCAGTTGATAAAAAAGAGCTTGACCTTGTTATTTCAGCGGGCGATCAGGCTTCCTACGGTCTCAGAACCGAATATCTGAGCGTTATTTCATCACCCCTCTGGTCCTCAGTTCCGTTTGCGCTCTGTGCCGGAAATCACGACAGAAAGGGCTTTGATTATAAATATTTCAATAATAATCCAAACAAATATACCAAGGGAGTTACCTCCTATATTGCGGAGGATTATTGGTATGTTAAGGGTGATGTGCTTTTCCTTGTTTTTGACAGCAACTGCTTTTCTGCAATAACTCACCGCAAATTTGTTGAAAATGCCGTTAAACAGAATCCCGATGTTAAATGGAAGGTTGCTTCTTTCCACCATGATATGTACGGCATTATGAGCGACAGCAGAATGGAATATTCTTTGGAAACTCTTCGCCCGATTTTCGGCGAAATCTGTGATGAATTCGGTATAGACCTTGTACTGACGGGCCACACTCATCATTATTCAATTTCCAATGCAGTCTTTAACAGCAAAACAACCGATTCCATAGTCGGCAAAGACAGCATAACCGACCCGCGCGGAACCATCTATATGGTTTCAGGTTCAATTAACCACGCAAGGCTCAGCGGTTCGGATGATATTTATGATGAAAATATCGGCTATCAGCGTGTTTCAACCGAGATTATTTATAATCTGCTTGATTTCTCCGAAGACAGCATTACGATTTCTTCTTACACAACCGATTCCGATACTCCTTTTAATACCTTTACAATAAACAAAACAACCGCAAAGGGCGCCCACCCCGAATACACCGAGAAAAGCGGAAAGCTGCTTGAAGCAATGTTTATGGAGTTTAAGGCATTCTTTGAGGAATTCGGCATAAAGGTAAAGGTTATATTCAAGAAAAACGAAATATTAAATATGCAGAAATAAAGATAACGCCCGGTATTGTTCAAATGAGCAATACCGGGCGTTAATTCTGTTTTTACCATTCCGAGCCGTCATAGGCCACTACGCAATGAGGGCGGGAGGATTCGGTTATTTCACCGTTACTGAAAGTGAAAATATAGGTTTTATCATTTGCAAGCAAAATGTTTTCTTCACCGTATTTTGAAGCGTAGTTTGCAAAAATTCCGTCGAATCTTGTTTCCATATTCATTCTGCACTGGGGCAGAAGAACTTTTTCGGCTTTTATGTTATCATAAACTTCAAATATCTCATTTATTCCGTGGTGAGCTGCCTGAACAAAATTGCAGTTAAGCAAGCCGGAGCAGTTATCAACAAGGGTTCTTCCGTTTCCATCGCCGCAATCGGCAAGGAACAGGGTTTTTATTCCGTTTGCTTCAACGGTAAAAATTGAGGATGTGTCATTCATACCGGGGAAAATTCGCTCGGGATTTCTTGCAATGGTATCCTCATTAACGCTCAGAACGGTTATTTCAGCTTCTGCAATGCTGAATTTTGTGCCTGTGTGGAACTTAATGTATTTTATATCAGGGAATTTTTCAAGCAGTCTTTGCTTTAACAGAATTACGGATTTTGAATGGCTGGTATTTGAATCAGCCGGGAAATTAAAGGCGGCTCTTTTAACATTCAGTTCTTCGGAATAAAAGCGGAGCATTTTTGAAAAGAAATCGCAGTGGTCGTTGTGGGCGTGGGTGCAAATCCAAAGTGAAATGGTTATTTTCTTGCCATTAGTCGTATTTGTAATCTCGTGCAAAAAATCCATATAATCTTTTACTGCTATATCGGTTGCCTGCTCCATTTCTCCGCCGTCAATGATAATAAGGCTGTTGTCGGAAAGGCGGTAAACATAATTCATTCCGCAGTCGCAGGTGGTACCTTTAATCATGCTGTCATAATGCAGGGAATACTGGGCAAAAAGCGTATCACCGTGCTTTGCTTCAAATGTTTTGGTTCCGAAATCGCAAACAGAGCTTTGACGGCAGCGGTCAAGGATGATTCTTGCTTCTTTGTAAGGCTTCGAGTGATATATGTAAAGAAGCCCTTCGCTGCAAACAAACTGATAAAAAAGATTGCCGTTTAACTTGTTTTCAAATACTTTTTTCAATCCCTTTTCGGCAAGCTTTTCGGCGTATTCTGCCGTCTGCGCGGCTGATACATCATTTACAATGTGCATAAAAGAATTGTCGGCTGTTTCATCATCCGGCAAATTATTAAGCCCGGTGCCGCAATCGGCAAAAAGTGTGTTTAATTTTCCGCATTTAAACTCCGGAATATTTTTAAACTGCCATTCGGTGCAGTCGGTTAACTGCTTATAATCCATATATATGCCCGCCTTTTCATTTTTTTTTGATATTATACAACATATGCCGAATAAAGCAAGTAATCCGAAAAATAAAGTTGCCGATTTATGAGGTATTTGATATAATAATTAAAAATCAAAGGAGTTGAAGATATGCTTCTTTATGAATCAGATTTTAAAAGAAGATTTGCCGCCTGCCTTTTCAAGAATAAAAGGCTGCCGCTCGGCGAAATGGAATTTAACAAAGATTTTGTAAATACAGACCGCGGAGATAAATATCCCGTTTTGTTTTCCTCGGGTGATTATAAAGAATCGGTTGTAAACGGTGAATTTGTTTTTTCATCATCCGGCGGTGAGCTTGCCCGTTTAATGGGCGGCTTCACGCCTTTTGCCTCATATGAGGTCAATATTCTGGATTTAAACGGTGAATGCGGTTTTTATTTCGGCAATGCAGATAAAAGAGTTGTTATAGCTCTTTGCTGCGATGAAAACGGCACAAGTGTCATTTTCAGGGCAGACGGTAAAGAAGAAAAACTGAATTTTGATTTTGATAATAAAACACCCGTTTTGTTCTCTTTTCAAAACAGAAGAGAAT
>JAZUJM010000152.1:0-22110 GCA_045642785.1 Acutalibacteraceae bacterium
CTTACAGCAACATTATCGCCGTTAAAGAGGGCACCGAAAACACCGATAAAATAAAGGCCCTTGTTGCAGCCTGCGAAAGCAAAAAGGTTGCCGATTTCATCACCGAAAAATACGCAGGCTCCGTTGTGAGCACCGTTGACAACCCCGGCGACGGCTTTGACACAACCGTTGATTACGCAAAGCTTGCCGGCACAAAGATTACCGTTGCCGCTTCCCCCGCCCCCCACAAGGAGATTCTTGATGTTGCAAAAGAGATTCTTGCCGAAAAAGACATCACCCTTGAAATAATCGAATACACCGATTATGTTGTGCCCAACGAGGTTGTTGAAAGCGGTGAGGTTGATGCAAACTACTTCCAGCACCTGCCCTATCTTGATGATTTCAATGCCGAAAAGGGAACCCACATCGTTTCCGCAGCGGCAATCCATGTTGAGCCCATGGGCCTTTACGGCGGCAAAACCGCTACCCTTGACGCTCTTAAATAATCAGACTTAAAACAGAATAACAAAACGAAAACCTGCCTTGGCAGGTTTTCGTTTCACAGGTAATAATTATGATTGAAATTCGCAATTTAACAAAAACCTTTGAGCTGAGCAAAAGAACGGTTGAGGCGCTGAAAAATGTTTCGCTCACTGTTAACGACGGCGATATTTACGGCATTATCGGCATGAGCGGCGCGGGCAAAAGCACCCTTGTGCGCTGTATCAATATGCTTGAGCGCCCCACCGAAGGCAAGGTGATTATCGACTCGGTGGATATCGGCGCACTTTCGGCAAAAGAGCTCAGAGCCGCCCGCCGCGATATTACAATGATTTTTCAGGGCTTTAACCTGCTCATGCAGCGCACCTGCCTTAAAAACATCTGCTTTCCGCTGGAGCTTTCGGGTGTGCCCAAGGCTCAGGCAAAAAAGAAGGCGCTGGAATTACTTGAAACAGTCGGCCTGCCGGATAAGGCAAACGCCTACCCCGCCCAGCTTTCGGGCGGCCAGCAGCAGAGGATAGCCATTGCCCGCGCACTTGCAACCAACCCCAAGGTTCTGCTGTGCGATGAGGCAACAAGCGCCCTTGACCCGAAAACCACCCACTCCATTCTTGAGCTTATTCGCAAAATCAACAAGGAAACGGGGATTACGGTTATCATCATCACCCACCAGATGAGCGTTATTGAGGAAATCTGCAACCGCGTTGCCATTCTTGACGAGGGCGTTGTGGTTGAAGAGGGTATTGTTTCGGAGGTTTTCGCAAACCCGAAATCCGACGCCGCAAAACGCCTTGTTTTCCCCCAGGGTGCGGAGGAAGTTCTTTCCGCCACAAACGGCGAAAACAAAATAAGAGTTATTTTCAACGGCGCCGTTGCCGCCACAAGGCCGCTTATTTCACAGATGGCGGCGGAAAAAGGCATAATGGCAAACATTATGGGCGCTTCCACCAAGGGAATAGGCGACAGAGCCTACGGCTATATGCTGCTCAGTATTCCCGGCGGCGAAGAAAAGAAAAACGAGGCTGTCGAATACCTCAGAAGCATTGAAAACATAACGGTTGAGGAGGTGGAGGACTGATGGACGGTTCACTTTTTTCTTCCGAAGCGGTTGCACAGGCGATTGAAATAGTTAAAAGCGAATTCCCCTTTGCTTTGTGGGAAACCTTTTATGTCACGGTTCTCTCCACCCTGTTTGCCGTTATTCTGGGTTTGCCGCTCGGCGTTCTGCTTGTGGCGGGCGAAAAAAACGGAGTGCTTCCCCTGCCGGGAATTGTGATAAAAGCGCTCAATGTCATAATCAACCTTCTGCGCTCGGTGCCGTTCCTTATCCTTATGATAATGGCTTTCCCGCTGGCAAGGTTCATTGTGGGCACGGCGGTAGGCACCCCGGCAAGCATTGTTCCGCTTGTTATTGCCTCATTCCCGTTTGTTGCAAGGCTTGTGGAAAGCAGCCTGCGTGAGGTTAACCCCAATGTTATCGAGGCCGCTCAGAGCCTCGGCGCCTCTCCCCTGCAGATTATCGTTAAGGTTATGATTCCCGAAAGTATGCCTTCGCTTATCTCCAACACCACCATTGCCATAACCACCATTTTAAGCTACTCGGCAATGAGCGGAATCATCGGCGGCGGCGGACTGGGCAAAATCGCCATCAACTACGGCTACTACCGCTACAAATACCTTATAATGGTGCTTGCGGTTATAGTTCTTATTCTGCTTGTTCAGCTTTTCCAGAGCATAGGCACCCGCCTTGCAGCGAAGAATGACAAGCGCCTTCGCAACAGAAGAAGCTGAAAATTATATTATGCACGCAAAAAACCGCGGAGTTGATTCTCCGCGGTTCTGTTATTTTTTGCCTTTTTATTTTTTCTTGCCCTTTGAATTATTGCCGTCATAATCGGTTATTACGAATACTCCGGTCCATATTACCATGGCGATAAAGAGCATAAGCAGAGCATTTGCAAAGCTGCCGAGCATAAGTGAATCAATATTAACCACTCTGCCGCCGATGGCCGTGGCAATCATGCTGATGATTCCCGTGGAGGTAAAGAATGAGAAAATATTGATATTGCCGGAGGTAAACTCCTTTGCAATGCCCGAAAAGATTACCATAACGGCAATAATGCTCACAAGACCTGCTGCGCCGCCGATAAAATAACCGATTTTTTTGTTGGAAACACAGCACCATACAATCAGGAACAGCGCCGACACAACAATTATTGCAAGGAAAACGGCAATGGCGATAAGCCTGCCCTTTATCAGGTCAAGCTCTGCCGGCCAGCCGAGCCCTTTGAACTTATCCGGGTTTATTAATCCGTTCAGGTCATCCTTGCCGGTGAGGATGTTGATAATGCGGTAAACGGATAAATCCACATCCGAAAGGTCAACGCCCACATCAACAACCGAAAGCGAGAACTTTACGCTTATGAGCTGCATAAAGAAAAGAATCGGGAAAACTGCCGCGGCGAGCAGAGCGTGACCCACCCTGAACACTATATCATAGGAATCGACCTTTTTCTTTGCGGGCAGGTCGGTTTTTTTTGCGTTTTTTTCCATTATTATGCTTCCTTTTCTATTATTTACCCCAGGAGGAGTTAAGTGCAACCGTTCTGTTGAAAATTATCTTTTCGGGGGTGCTGTCCTTATCAACACAGAAGTAGCCCTGGCGCATAAACTGGAAGGTGTCGCCCGGCTTGCAGTCTGCAAGGCCGCCTTCAAGCAGGCAGCCATCAACCACCTTAAGTGAATCGGGGTTGATGTTGCTCAGATAATCGTTCTCTTTTTCTCCGGCGGGATTTTCAACATTGAAAAGCCTGTCATAAAGCCTTATTTCGCACTTAACGGCGTCGGAAGCGCCAACCCAATGAAGAGTGCCGCGCACCTTTCTGCCGTCGGGTGTTTCGCCGCCCCTGCTTTCGGGGTCATAGGTGCAGTGAAGGCAGGTAACCTCGCCGTTTTCATCGGTTTCGTAGCCGGTGCAGGTAACATAATATGCACCCTTAAGGCGAACCTCGTTGCCGGGGAAGAGGCGGAAATACTTTTTGACGGGCTCCGCCATAAAGTCGTCACGCTCAACAAAAATCTCTTTGGAGAATTTCACGGCGCGCTTGCCGAGCTCCGGCTTGTCGGGGTGAATATCAACCATAATATCCTCGGTTTTGCCCTCGGGATAGTTGTCAATAATAACCTTAAGCGGGCGAAGCACCGCCATTGCTCTGGGAGCGGAAGCATTAAGAGCATCACGGCAGCAGGCCTCAAGCAGACCGAAATCAACAATGGAATCGGCCTTTGCAACACCTACACGCACAATGAAATCCTTGATTGCCTCGGCGGGGTAACCCCTTCTGCGAAGGCCGCAGAGGGTAACCATTCTCGGGTCGTCCCAGCCGCTGACAATGCCCTTTTCAACAAGGTCAAGGCACTTGCGCTTGCTTGTTACACAGTAGTTTATGTTCAGGCGGGCAAATTCAATCTGCCTCGGGGGCTCCTCAAAGCCAATCTCATTAATAAACCAGTTATAAAGCGGGCGGTGATTCTCAAACTCCAGCGAGCAGAGGGAATAGGTTACCTTTTCCGCCGCATCTGAAAGGGGATGAGCAAAATCATACATCGGATAAACGCACCATTTGTCGCCGAGCTGATGATGTGAGGTGTGGCTTATGCGGTAAATGACAGGGTCCCTCATATTGATGTTGGGCGATGCCATATCAATTTTGGCGCGAAGGGTTTTTTCGCCGTTGGCAAACTCGCCCTTTGTCATCCTTTCAAAAAGGTCAAGGTTTTCCTCAACGCTTCTGTCGCGGTAGGGGCTGTTTTTGCCGGGCTCGGTGAGGGTGCCGCGGTATTCGCGAATCTGGTCGGCATTGAGGTCGCAGACATAGGCTTTGCCTTTTTTGATAAGCTTGATTGCACACTCATAAATAAAATCAAAGTAGCCGGAGGCATAAAGACACTCGTTCCACTTAAAGCCGAGCCATTCGATATCCTCTTTTATCGCGTCAACATACTCAACATCCTCTTTTGAAGGGTTGGTGTCGTCAAGGCGAAGGTTGCAGATTCCGCCGTATTTTTCGGCAGTCATAAAATCAACGCAGATGGCCTTTGCGTGGCCGATGTGAAGGTAGCCGTTGGGTTCCGGGGGAAAACGGGTCTGCACCCTTGAATTGACCCCGTTTTTAAGGTCTTCATCAATAAAATCATGTATAAAATTAGAACCGAGATTGATATTTTCCATAAATATCAGCTCTCCTTTCCGTAAAATTCTTTTGCGGCGTTAAGCCTTTGAAGTACCCTTTCGCTGCCGATAACATTCATAACGCTCCACAGGTCGGGGGTATTTCTTCGTGAGGTTACGGCAATGCGGATAACGGTTGAAACATCGCCCACATGGCCCTTGAATTTTTCGGGCTCCTTTTTGTACTCCTTAACATTCGGAGTGAAGCCGAGGGGCTCGCAAAGGTCTTTTATCTTTGCAAACCAGGTGTCTTTATCGTCATTGATATCAAACACCTTTATATAAGCTTCAAGAATCGCCTTTGCATCGGCTGCCTTTATGTTTTCGGGCAGGGTGAAATCGGGTTTATAGGTTTCTTCATAAAAATATTCAAGATAGGCGGGAACCTCATTCCACTTTGCAATATCCTTGCGGGGCTTGGGGTTTTCGCGGTCAATGTTGAGCGCCGCTTCAAGATAGGCGGGGTCTTTTTCAACAAGTAAGCTGAACTCGGGAGCATAGGCCTTTGCCCACTCCGCCACTCTTCCGGCAACCTCGGCGGCCTTCATTGTTGAAATAACATTCTTGCTTACATCGTTGAGCTTAACAAGGTCAAAAAGGCAGCCGCTGGAGCTCATTTTTTTAAGGTTGAACGGATAGCTCATGGCCGGAACACCGGGGTTAGCCCTTCTCCAATCCTCAAAGCCGGAGCTGATAAGGGTGAGAAGATACTCGATAAGGCTCTCTTTCGGGAAGCCCTCTTCCACAAAGTAGCTCACAGCCGCCTCCGGGTCTTTGCGCTTGGAAAGCTTTCTTTTATCGCCGGTTTCCTCATCAATCTTCATAACCTGCGGGGTGTGTGCAAACTTAGGAGCCTTAAAGCCGCAGGCTCTGAAAAGGGCAATGTGCTTGGGTACGGAGGAAATCCACTCTTCGCCCCTGATAACATGGGTGGTGCGCATAAAGTGGTCGTCGCACACATGGGCAAAGTGATAGGTGGGAATACCGTCTGATTTAAGAAGCACTTCGTCAATTATATTCTCCGGCATTTCGATTTTGCCGCGAATCATATCGTCAAAGTTTATTCTTTTTTCATAATCGCCGTCGGAGCGGAAGCGGAGCACCCAGCTTTCGCCGGCAGTTATTTTCTTTTCGATTTCTTCAAAGCTTAAATCGCGGCACTTTGCCCATTTGCCGAAATATCCGCGGATTTCGGCACCCTCATTTTCCTGCTGCTCACGAATGGCATTAAGCTCGTCGGCAGAGCAGAAGCAGGGGTAGGCAAGCCCTTTTTCAACAAGGGATTTTGCCACGGTTTTGTAAATCTCAACCCTTTGGCTTTGGGTGTAGGGGCCGTAGGCTCCCTTTTCGGTGTGAAGGCCGGTAACGCCCTCATCAAAATCAACGCCGAATGAGTGAAGCCCCTGAGTGATGGCGGAAACGCCGTCTTCAATCTCTCTTTTTTTATCGGTATCTTCAACTCTTAAATATGAAACACCGCCTGAAACCGAAGCGGTAAGGTTATCAACAAGTGCCTGAAAAAGACCGCCGATGTGTAAATAGCCGGTGGGCGAGGGGGCAAATCTTGTTACCCTTGCGCCCTCGGGCAGCTGCCTTGCGGGGAAAAGCTCCTCATAGTATTCGGGGGTTTTATCTATCGTGGGGAATAAGAGCTCCGACAGGCGCCCGTTTAAATTCATATCGTTCAAAGCTATACACTCCCATTTTAAATATCTTCCCTATATTATGGCAGATATTTGTAAATGTATCAAGAGTAATTTTTGAAAAAATTATTTTTATTGACTTTTTTTATTATATCTGTTATTATGTTGCTTGCTTGTTTAAAGAATTTTTGAAAAAACTCTTGATATTATAGAGATATTATAATACAATTATATATTGAACAAAACCAAGTTGGGCTTTGTTCGGGTCATATGGCGGTTGGTCCTGTGCGGCAGGGCGCCGTGAACCATGTCAGGCGGGGAACCGAGCAGCATTAAGCGGGCAGTCATGCGCGCCACAGTCTGCCTGCCGCCATATGACCGGAGCAAAGCCCGCTTTTTTTGATAATTAAAACCCTGTTTTCTTTAATTGAAAGGATTTTTTATGTATCAGGCTCTTTACCGCAAATGGAGACCCTTTAACTTTGATGATGTTTCGGGTCAGCCTCATGTCACTCAGACGCTCAAAAATGAGCTTATGAGCGGCAGAATTTCCCATGCCTATCTTTTCACGGGTTCAAGGGGAACGGGCAAAACCTCCTGCGCCAAAATTCTTTCAAAATCCGTTAACTGCCTTAACCCTCAAAACGGCAATCCCTGCGGCGAATGTGAAATCTGCCGCGGAATCGACGACGGTTCCGTGCTTGATGTTATTGAGATTGACGCCGCCAGCAACAACGGCGTTGACAACATCCGCGATATCCGTGAAGAGGTCAATTTTACCCCCGTTCGCTGCAAATACAGAGTTTATATAATCGACGAGGTGCATATGCTCTCTCAGGGTGCGTTCAACGCTCTGCTTAAAACCCTTGAAGAGCCGCCCGCCCATGTTATTTTTATCCTTGCCACCACCGAGGTTCACAAGCTCCCCGCCACAATTCTTTCCCGCTGCCAGAGGTTTGATTTCAAACGAATCTCCTGCGACGATATCTCCGCCCGCCTGCTTCACATTGCAGAGGGTGAAGGAGTTTCCTTAACCGAAGACGCTGCAAGCCTTATTGCGAGAATTGCCGACGGCGGAATGAGAGATGCCGTTTCTCTGCTTGACCGCTGCTGTGCCAAGGGCACCGTAATTGACTCCGAAACAGTTACCGCGGCTGCCGGAATCGCCGGCACCCGTCACCTTTTCAGCTTTTCGGGTTACATTGCAAAAAATGATTTTTCCGCGTGCATATCGCTTGTTAACACCCTTCACGCCGAGGCCTGCGATATTGAAAGCCTCTGCACCGAGCTTATTCTTCATTTTCGCAACCTTATGATTGCGAAAACGGTTAAAAATCCCGCGCCGCTCATCATCTGCCCCAAGGCGGAGCTTGACGAATTAAAACAGCGCGCGGCGGAATTCAGGCTTTCACGGATTCTTGAATGTCTTGACATTCTGGAGCAGACCGCAGCCGCCGTTAAGCTTTCTGCAAACAAAAAGATTCTGCTTGAATCGGCAGTCATCAAACTGTGCTCCACTTTGCCGGGCAGCGACCCTCTGCCTGCCGACGGCACGGTTATTGAATCGCTTGTTTCAAGAATAGAAGCACTTGAACAAAAGCTTAACGGTGCAAACATTTCCACAGTTAAGCCGAAACCTGTTGAAGCCCCTTCAACCGAAGTAAGGCCCGAACCGGTAAAAGAACCCGAACCGGCAAAAGAAGAACCGAAGCCCGAGGCGGAAAAACCCGCCCCCGCCCCTGCCGCTGAGCCGGAACCTGCCGAAAAGCCTGCCCCTGCCGCTCCGGCTGTTTCAACCGAAAGCTCAAATGAAGCCTCATATGAATTTACCCTTTGGGCAGAGGTGCTGGAGCTTTTAAAGAAAAACGATGCACCGCTCAATGCCGTGCTTCAGAACACAACGGCCTTTGTAAGCAAGGGCACCCACCTTGTTATCAGAACCGACAATCCCCTGCTTTTCAGCTTTATTCAAATGGAATCCCACTCCGATATTTTAAGAAAAGCCGTTTACGAAATCTCCGGCAAAAAGCTTAAGCTTGCGGTAAAAGATTCCGCATCAAAAGAAGAAAAAAAGGGTAATCCCCTTGAAGATTTAAAAAATAAAATAAACATTTTCAATCAGAACAATTAAACGGAGGAAAATTATTATGAAAGCAAGAATCCCCAACGCCCCCAACAGAGGCGATATGATGAAGCAGATTCAGGCAATGCAGGAAAATATGGCAAAAATTCAGGAAGAGGTTGAAAACACCGAATTTACATCTTCCGTCGGCGGCGGAGCGGTTGAAGTTACCGTTAACGGCAAAAATGAAGTTACCGCTGTTAACCTTAAGCCCGAAATCGTTGACCCCGATGATGTTGAAATGCTTGAAGACCTTATTATGTCCGCTGTAAACGAGAGCCTTCGCAAGGCCTCCGAGGCAATGGAGCAGGGAATGGAGCAGGCCAAGGGCGGCCTTTCAATTCCCGGTTTGTTCTGATATGGCGGGGTTTGCCGCTCCTCTTGAGGAGCTGATAGATGAATTTGCCCGCCTGCCCTCCATAGGGCGCAAAAGCGCACAAAGGCTTGCCTTTCACATTCTTTCCCTCAGCAATGCCGAGGCGGAAAAATTCATCACCTCGGTAAAAAAAGCAAGGGAATCAATTCACCGCTGCTCGGTTTGCTGTAATCTTACCGACGGCGAAATATGCTCAATCTGCTCCGACCCTTCACGCGATAAAAGCACAATCTGCGTTGTGGAAGGGCCGAAGGATGTTAACGCCATTGAAAAAACCCACGAATATAACGGCCTTTACCATGTTTTAAACGGAGCAATTTCTCCGCTTAACGATATCGGAATTGAAGATATCTGCGCCAAAGAGCTTATTTTAAGGCTTGAAGACGATTCGGTTAAGGAAATAATAATGGCCACCAACACAACGGTTGAGGGCGAAGCAACGGCAATGTATCTGTCGCGCATTATAAAACCCATCGGCGTTAAGGTGAGCAGGCTTGCCTACGGCGTGCCGGCGGGTGCCGACCTTGAATTTGCAGACGAGGTAACCCTTGTAAAAGCTATTGAGGGCAGAAACTTTTATTAACAGTTTCCACAGGTGTTTTCCACAGCGTTGTGGAAAGTTTTCAACAGAATTATCAACAATTAACAGCCCCTGTTTCCACAATTTCCACATTCTTTCTTTTTCTGCCGGTTTTTTCAACATTTTATCCACCCCCGGGCAGGAAAATATTAACAGCAGTTTTTCCTTTATCCATAAGGAAAACAGAGGTTTTCCACCATTTGCACACCCCCTACTGCTACTACTATAACATGTATATAATTTATTGATTTACTCAGGAGGCAATCAGAATGAAATTTATGTGCAACACCGCTGAGCTGTCGGAAGCCTGCCAGAATGTGCAGAGAGCAGCTTCAACCAAAACTGCAATCCCCGCCATTGAGGGTATTCTCATTAAAGCGGAAAATTCAAAGCTCACCCTTACCGGCTATGACCTTGAAATGGGAATAACCACCGTTATCCCCGCAAGAACCGAAACCGAGGGTGAAATTGTTCTTAATGCACATATGTTCAGCGATATTCTCAGAAGGCTTCCGGGTGAAACCGTTAACCTTGAAAGCGATGCCCGTCAGATTGCAAAAATCAACAGCGGCGACGCTGAGTATTCTCTTATCGGTATTTCCGCCGAGGAATATCCCGAGCTTCCCTCTGTTACTAACGGTTATCCGATTGTAATTGACCAGCTCATGCTTAAGGATATGATAAGAAAAACCATATTCTCGGTTGCGGTTAAAGACAGCAAAGCAGTTCACACGGGTATTAAGTTTGAAATCGGCGACGATAATTTAAGGCTTATAGCCGTTGACGGAGTTCGCCTTGCCCTCAGAAACGAAACTATCAATTACAAGGATGAACCCCTTTCATTCGTTATTCCTTCAAAGACCCTTTCCGAGGTTGTTAAGCTGATGAACGAAAACGGCGGCGATGTTACACTCGGCGTTGGCAAAAGGCACATTATTTTTGAGCTTGAGGGTTACAGCATAATTTCACGCCTGCTTGACGGTGAATTTTTAAATTACAAGGCCGCAATCCCAAATGTAACAAAAACAATAGTTAAAGCAAATACCCGCAATCTGATTGAAAGCATCGACAGAACCTCACTTATTATCACCGACAAGCTCAAAAGCCCGGTTAAATGCGTTTTCCAGAACGATTCTGTTGAAATCTCCAGTGTAACCTCACTCGGCACGGCAAGCGACAGGCTCGGCTGTTCCATTCAGGGTGATGACTGCACAATAGGCTTTAACAATAAGTATATGCTTGAAGCACTCAGAGTGTGTGACACAGACGAAGTAAGAATAATGCTCAACGGCCCCGTTGCGCCCATTCTTATTGTGCCCACCGAAGGGGATTCCTTTATATTCCTTATTCTTCCCGTGAGGTTGAAAAATGAAGATTAAAGTAAAAGTAGCCGAAAAAAAGAAAATTTCAAAAAAGATAGATACCGATTTTATAAGGCTTGACGCTTTTCTGAAAATGTGCGACGCAGTTCAGTCCGGCGGCCACGCAAAAATAGTTATTCAGAATGAAGAAGTCAGGGTAAACGGCGAAATCTGCACACAAAGAGGAAAAAAGCTCCGCAGCGGAGATTTTGCGGAGTTTGAAAATACTGTTTATACGGTGGAATAATAAAAATGAAAGTAACAAGCCACAGCGCCGATAAATTCCGCAATCTTAAAGAAACGTTTTTTGAGCCCTGCGGTTCAATGAATGTTATCTTTGGTGAAAACGGGCAGGGAAAAACCAATATTATCGAGAGCATATGGCTTTTTACCGGCTGTTACAGCTTCCGCACCCACAAAAACTCTCAGCTTATATGTGAAGGAGAAAAAGAGGCAAAGGCACAGATTGATTTTTTCGCTTTCGGAAGGCAGCAGAACGCAAAATTAACCGTTACAAAAACCAAAGAAATGGTTTTAAACGGAGTAAACTGTGAATCCCCGCGTGAGATGATGGGAAAATTCTGCTCGGTTGTGTTTTCCCCCTCCACCCTTTCGGTTGTTAAAGGCGGTCCGGGCGACAGAAGAAAGCTTTTGGATGTTGCGCTGAGCCTTATTAAACCGAATTATGCTTCGGTTATGGCAAGGTATTTAAGAGCCCTTGACCAAAGAAACAGCCTGCTTAAAAAAATAAGCGAAAGGTCATTAAGCCCGGAATATCTTGTTCCGTGGGATGAAACACTTTCAAAGCTCGGCGCGGTAATAATAAAATACAGAGCCGATTATATAAACGAGCTGCAAAAGCTTTCGGAAGAGATTTATTCCGGAATAAGCGGTTCAAGAGAAAGCTTTTCGGTTTTGTACAGCTTTCTTAAAGAAAAAGAAGAAATAATAAATATTGAAGAGGCGCAAAAAAGGCTTGAAGAAATGCTTTTCAAATCCCGTGAAGCGGATTTAAAAAGGTTATATACCGGTGTCGGGCCTCACGCCGATGATTTGTTTTTGGAGCTTGACGGCAGAGATGCACGGTTTTTCGGTTCTCAGGGTCAGCAAAGGTCCGGTGCACTTGCCTTAAAGCTCGGTGAAGCTTCGATTATGGGCAGAATAACCGGTGAAGCGCCGGTGGTTTTGCTGGATGATGTTATGAGCGAGCTTGACGAGGGCAGGCAAAGATTTATTCTTAATTATCTTGATAACTGGCAGGTATTTATCACCTGCTGTGACCCGTCGCAGCTTATGAGAAGCGAAAACGGAAAAATATTTGAAGTTATAAACGGAAAAATATCGGAGCATAATTAAAACGGAGAAAAATTATGTATCTTCATTTAGGGCTTGATAAGGTAATAACCTTTGATGAAATTGTGGGTATTTTTGATTTGGATACCTCAACCGTTGCAAAACCCACAAGAACCTTTCTTGCAAAGGCGGAAAAGGCGGGTCAGGTGGAAAATGTGTGCTATGATTTGCCGAAATCCTTTATCCTTTGCAAAAAGGGAAAAGAAGAGCAAAAAATTTATATCTCTCAGATTTCGTCGCAGACTCTGCTTAAGAGAACCGGCTTTATTGAGAGTTTAAATAATATTTAAAACAGAAAGGAAAAAAATCATGATTTCTATTTTTAACTTTTTTACCGTTCTTTTTAACGCAATAATTTCCCTTTTCGGCGGAGAAAGCACCTTTGTTCTCAACGGTCTCGGCAGCTTTTTTGACAAGCTTGAGCTCCTTTTTGCAAACTTTGTTAATTCAATAGTTGCCCTTTTCTGATTTAAGGGATGAAAGCTGGTTTTTAATTTGGAAAACAGATATTTTGATAAAAAATATGAAACAATGCCGCGTGAAGAGCTTAAAAAGCTTCAAAGCGAACGCCTTGTTAAGCAGGTTCGTCACGCTTATGACAATGTTGCATATTACAGAAAAATGCTTGATGAAAAGGGAATCAGCCCCGATGATATAAAGGGCATTGAAGACCTTCACAAGCTTCCTTTTATCTGCAAGGATGACCTTCGCGAGGCTTATCCCGACGGTTTTCTTGCCTGCGACAAAAAGGATTGCGTAAGAATCCACTCCACTTCCGGCACAACCGGCAAAAGAGTTGTTGCTTTCTACACTCAGCACGATGTTGATATGTGGGAGGAGTGCTGTGCAAGGGCCATTGTTGCGGCAGGCGGCTCAGATGAAGATATTCTTCAGGTTTGCTACGGCTACGGCCTTTTCACGGGTGGTGCGGGTTTCCACGGCGGTTCACACAAGGTCGGGTGCCTCACTTTGCCCATGTCCTCCGGCAACACCGACCGTCAGCTGCAGTTTATGCAGGATATCGGCACCACAATTCTTTGCTGCACCCCATCTTATGCGGCCTATCTTGCCGAAACGGCAGAGGAACAGGGAGTTTTAGGAAATCTTAAGCTTAAAGCCGGCATTTTCGGCGCCGAGGCATGGACCGAGGAAATGAGGCGCGATATAGAGGCAAAGCTCGGCATAAAGGCCTATGATATTTACGGTTTAACCGAGCTCAGCGGCCCCGGAGTTGCCTACGAATGTTCCGAGCAGAACGGAATGCACATCTGTGAGGATAATTTCATAATCGAAACCATTGACCCCGTTACCGGTGAGGTTCTGCCCGCCGGCACAAAGGGTGAAATTGTTTTCACTTCCATTAATAAAGAAGCTTTTCCGATGATTCGTTACAGAACAAAGGATATCGGCATTGTTAACCCCGAGCCCTGCCCCTGCGGCAGAACCTCGGTAAGAATGAGCAAGCCCATGGGCAGAAGCGATGATATGCTTATCATCCGCGGAGTAAATGTTTTCCCGTCGCAGATAGAATCGGTTCTTTTAAAATGCGGTATGAGCGCAAACTATCAGATTGTGGTTGACCGCGTTAACAACACCGATACCCTCGATATTGATGTTGAAATGAATGCCGATATGTTCTCCGATTCCGTTTCGGATATGGCTAAAAAAGAAAAAGAGCTCGTTTATGAGCTCAAAGCAATGCTCGGCATAATGGCAAAGGTGCACCTTGTTGCCCCCAAGTCAATTACAAGAAGCGAGGGCAAGGCGGTAAGAATTGTTGACAAGCGCAATCTTTACTGATTGGAGGAATAACAATGATTATAACTCAGATTTCGGTTTTTCTTGAAAACAAGCCCGGTACACTTGCAGAACTCATCTCCCTGCTTGCCGAAAACGACATTGATTTAAAGGCGCTTTCAATAGCCGAAACCCCCGATTACGGTATTGCAAGGCTTATTGTTGATGACCCCGACCGCGCAAGAGAATTATTGAAAAATCAGGGCTGGCCCTGCAAAAGAAACCATGTTTTGCAGATGACGGTTCCCGATGAGCGCGGAAGCCTTTTAAAGATTTTAACAAAAATCAGCGATATGGGGCTTAATCTTGAATACTCCTACGCCTTTTATTCAAAGGAGCAGGGCAATGCCTCAATAGTTATGAGATTCCACGACAATGATGATGCCATTGAGGCACTCAGAAACGCAGGAATGACAGAATAAACGGAGAAATGAAAATCCACCCGATTGTTAATAATCAGGTGGATTTTTTATACCTTTTTATTCTACAAACAATTCAGGGCAATCAAAATCAACATTTAGCGAATCAACAAAAAAAGCGTTTGTGTCGGCGGTGTTTCCGTTTTCATCAATAACGGTTATTCTGAAATAAATATCATCCTTATTTATGCTGAATTTTACTTCGTCAATGTATTCTTTTCCGAGTTCTTCGGCATAAACCGAGCGCAGCCTTCTGCCGCCGCGGGTGCAGATTATTCTTTTTGCCTTTTCACATTCAATGTGAACCGAATAATCATCTGTGTCAAGCCAAAGCGAATTGATTATTGCCCCGCGGGATGCGTAAAAATCACCGTTGACAAGTGCTTTTGCAACATCCTCATAACAAAGGCTTTTTGCCTTTATCATTGTGAACCCGCCGAAGGAATCCCAGTGCATGGTGCCGGGTGCGCGGTTGTGGTTATCATCGGTTGCAATGCAGAAGATTCTTTTGCCGCCGCGGAGCATATCGTCATAAATATCTCCGTTGTATTCGTTATAGCCGTCAACCTCGCTGCTTTTGTTGAATATCTCCATTGCATTCATTCCGCAATAGCTCATATATCTTTCAAAATTCTCCAGCGACCAGGTGGGGTGATTGTAGGTGGCAAAAAATCCGTTTTTTACACCCTGCCCTATCATTTTGTTTATATCTTCGCTGCAGTAAGCGGGCGTGAAAGCGGCATATTCGCCGTTGCCCTTAACATCGGCTTCATCCTGCATGGGGTGAAGCTTTCTGTTTTTATCAAGGGCGATAAAGCAGATGTCACAGCACCGCTCAAAAAATCTCGGTTTTCCCGTTTCATCTGCGGCGTTTTCCACTCCGTTAAGGGCAAGAAAGCTTTCATCGGTCAAATCATTGTGTGTTACAAAATGAGAATGGTCGGTAAAAGCGATTATCGAATAGCCGTTTGATTTATACAGCTCCTTCATCTGCTCCGGGCTAAGCTCCCCGTCGGAAACGGTTGAATGAGAATGAAGATTAGCCTTGTAAAATCTGCCCTCTTCCGGAATAAGGTATTTTTTCATATTGACCTCTTATAATTTGTTGAATGTGAAATCGGCATAAATCGGAAAATGGTCCGAAACAAAGCGGCCGTCTATTCCAGCGGTAACGGTTTTGTATGCCTTTGGTGTAATGTTATCGGAGTAAAGAACATAGTCAAGGAAATTATTCGCCCTGGTTTCGGGGTGAGTTGAATGGAAGGTGCCGTAAACATCGGCTTTTTCGGCGTTGAGCCTTGAATCATTGAGCAGAGAGGTCATTTCAAGGTAGGCAGCGCCGGTATCCTGGCTGTTTAAATCAGCGGTGAAAACCACATACTTGTCGCTGAAATTCGCTTTTATAAAGTCGGTTATCAGCTTTGAACCGTTCTGCCTTGCAAGCTCGCTTATATGGTCCAAGTGAGTGTTTACATGAACATATTCCGTGCCGTCGGCCTTATTTTTAAGCAACGCCCAGGTGCAGATTCTGTTGCAGGATGAACCCCAGTCCTTTGATACCTTATCCGGTGTTTCGGAAAGCCAGAAGGTGCCGGAGTTTACAAGCTCATACTTATCCTTGCGGAAGAAAATTGCGGAGTGTTCTCCCCTGCCGTTGCGGTCGCGCCCGGTGCCGACAGCTTCATAATCGGAGAGTTCCCTTTTAAGGGTTTTCATCCATTTTACCGTTGCTTCCTGCACGCCGACCGAATCGGGCATAACTGCCTTTATTTCATCAACCACAATAGAGGTGCGTTTAAACATGGGTGTGCCTCCCACATCCGTGCAGCGAACATTGAAAGACATAATGCGAACGGTATCCTCCGCCTGAATTTCGGGTTCGATTATGGGATAATCGCCGGGAGTCATTTTATCACCGGTTGTTATGCCGAAAAGCGCCGAAAAGAATGTTACCACAGTCATTATTACCGCCTTTATTGAATCCATTATTCTTTCCCCCTGTATTATTCTGTTTCAGAAATTACGCATAAACTATAACAGCAATAAGGTTTACGGTTTCGGTTCCGGGATTTTTTATGGCGTGGCCTGTGCCCGCCGGGCAGATAAGCACATCGCCGGCAGCGGCCTCAACCTCGGTGCCGTTGTCGTTATAAACGGGGCTGCCGCTTTCAACAAAAAAGATTTCGCTGTCGGTTTCGTGAATGTGCCAGCCTATGCTGCAGCCGGGTTCAAGGGTAATGCGGGAAAAAAGCCTGCCCTTGTCGTATAATTCTTCCTTAGAAACAAAATTTGTAATTTTAACGGTTCCGTCACCGCCGCGCATATTAACGCGGTTTTCTATTTTACATTCAGCAGCTTTTCTTATCATTTTTAATCCTCCAATGTTCCGAGGGCCGCCGCAATGCGGGCAAGGTCCTCTTTACCGTAAAAATCAATCTCTATTGTTCCGTTTTCTGTTTTGCCCTTTGCCGAAACCTTTGCTTTTCTGCCGAGCACATTGCTTATGGAAAGCTCAACCTCGTCAAAGAACGGGTCTCTGGATTCCGCGGGCTTTACCTTTGAGGGTTTGACCGCCGTTAAGGATTTAACCAGCTTTTCCGTTTCGCGCACAGAAAGCTTTTTTGAAATAACCGTTCTTGCCGCACCGATTATCATTTCGTCATTTTCAAGCGCCGCAAGTGCCCTTGCGTGGCCTGCGGAAAGCTCCCCTGCCGAAACGCTCTGCAAAACCGTTGAGGGCAGCTTTAAAAGCCTTAATGAGTTTGCAACCGCCGGGCGGGATTTGCCGATTTTTTCGGAAACAGCCTCCTGAGTCAAGCCGTAGGTTTCCATAAGCCTTCTCATTCCGCGGGCTTCTTCAACCGGGTCAAGGTCGCTTCTTTGAAGATTCTCGATAAGGGCGAAAACATCCGCCTGCTCATCGGTCATTTCTCTTATAACAACGGGCACCTCGCTTAAGCCCGCCATACGGGAGGCGCGCCAGCGTCTTTCACCCGCCACAAGCTGATAGCTGCCGTCGGGCATGGGGCGCACAAGCATCGGCTGTAAAACGCCGTGCATTGCAATGCTGTCGGCAAGCTCGGCAAGCGCCGTTTCATCAAAATTCTTTCTCGGCTGTTCCTTATTGGGTTCAATATCAATTAATTTAAGTTTAACGGAGGAAACCGCCGAGGCCTCCTCTGTTGCGTTGTCCATAAACAGATAATCAAGGCCTTTTCCGAGGCCGCCTTTTTTTGCTGCCATATTTTTCTCCTTTATTTAGCTGTTGTGACGGATAAATTCCTCGGCGAGGGCAAGATATGCCTCGGCTCCCCTGGAGGTTCTGTCATAATAAATTACCGGCTGGCCGAAGCTCGGAGCCTCGGAAAGCCTTACATTGCGCGGAATAACGGTGGAAAACACCTTTTTCGGGAAGCAGCGCTTAACCTCGGCAACCACCTGCTGGGTCAGGTTTAATCTTCCGTCATACATGGTTAAAATTACGCCCTCCATATCAATGTAGGGATTATAGAGCCTTTTAACCGAGCGAACGGTGGTAACAAGCTGTGAAAGCCCCTCCAATGCGTAATATTCGCATTGAATCGGCACCATCATTGTGTCGGAGGCGGTGAGAGCGTTAATTGTTATAAGTCCGAGTGAGGGCGGGCAGTCGAGAAAGATGAAATCAAAATCATCTTTTACAGCCGCAAGGGAGTTTTTGAGCCTTGTTTCCCTTTTTTCCAAATCGCCGAGTTCAAGCTCCGCACCCGCAAGCTCCATATTTGATGGCAGAATGAAAACATTCTGAAAAGGAGTGGAAAGAATAACATCCGAAGCGGGTGTTCTGTTTATCAGAATATCATAGGATGAGTTTTCCAATCCCCTTTTATTAATGCCGAGGCCGCTTGTCGAATTGCCCTGAGGGTCAATATCTACCAATAAAACGCGTTTTCCCAAATATCCGAGGGCAGCGGAAAGGTTAACTGCTGTGGTTGTTTTGCCTACCCCGCCCTTCTGGTTGACTATTGCAATGGTTTTTCCCATATAAATTCACTCCCGATAGAATAGAATATGGTTAATTATATCACACAGTTCGCAAAAATAAAAGCAAAAAACACAAATATTTATGTTTCACGTGAAACATAAGCAAAAGCGGCAGACTTTTCAGCCTGCCGCTCTCGCTTGGATGTGGGTGTGAAAGAGAAAGATATGGTGGTTGGTAAAGTTATTAAAGGCGGAAAACTCTTTTGCCCGGTTTAATGGCTTCCGCCGGTTTTCGGTATTTTTACAGTATACTGTATGTATTCATCGTCTTCTGTTTTGGTTGCCTCGGCGTTTATGCCGGATTGCTTCATCGTTTTTACCGCATGGTCTATTGTATTAATAAAGATGCGAACATCCTTAAACAGCTTAACGGGTTTTTTCTTTGTGCTCCCCTGCACCTGCATTATTTTATTGATTAGTTCTTCCGTTTGCGCAACATTCAGCTTTTTGGCAATTATCAGCTTAAGTGCGGTTTCCATCTTTTCTTCATCAAGGCGAAGCAAGGCCCGCGCGTGGCGTTCCGTCAACCCCTCTGCGCTTATTCTGCACCTTATTTCCGGCGGCAGCCTCAGTAATCTGAGCTTGTTTGAAACTGCGGGTGCGGATTTTCCGAGGCGTTTGCATATTTCATCACGGTTCATTCCGTAAACGGTCAGCAGGCGTTCTATTGCCGCCGCCTCTTCAAAAAAGCCGAGCTCGGTTCTTTGCATATTTTCAATGAGCGCAAACAAGGCGGAACGCTCATCATCTGCCTCCATAATAATACACGGCACGCTTTTAAGCCCTATGCTTTTTGCGGCTCGCAGCCGCCTTTCGCCGCTTATCAGCTCAAAAAGGCTGTTGCTTCCTCTTCTTACTGCTATCGGCTGAATCATTCCGTTTTGCCTTATGCTCTGCGCCAGCCCTTCAAGCTCTGTTTTGTCAAAGACCTCTCTCGGCTGGTTGGGGTTCGGGATGATATCCTCCGGCGGAATCAGAAGTATCTGGCCGCCGACTCTTCTTGAAGCGGTTTTCAAAAAATCCCCCCGTGTTTTATCATCTGCCTTGATGATATCACACGGGGGGAGGCTTGTCCATTATTATCGTGCCCGCCGGTTTTACACTTTAAGCGCTTTTTCGTGCTTTTCAGAGGGGCTTTTTTGAAATCTGTGCCGAAACTCTGGGGTATTTTGGCGGAGTTTGCGATATTTTTTTAATAATCACAATGTTTCTTTCGGCGTTATCGGCAAGGGTTAACGAAACGGTATTTTTATATTTGCCGCCGAGGGTTCTGATTGCCGTGCCTGCGGCTTTAAGCTCCTCTTCGGATTTTGAGCTTTTCATTGCCGCAAAGGTTCCGCCCGGTGCAACAAAGGGCAGGCAGTATTCGCAAAGCACATTTAGTGAGGCAACCGCACGGGAGGCGACAAGGGAAAATGTTTCTCTCATTTCCTTTTTACCGAGCTCTTCAGCTCTGCCGTTAACGGTTGCCGCCTTTAATCCGAGGGCTTCAATGCTCTCGTTAACAAAGGCAAGCTTTTTGCCGGTGGAATCAAGCAGAGTCAAATCAAGGTCGGGCCTTGCTATCAGCAGGGGGATACCCGGAAAACCTGCGCCCGTACCCACATCAAGCACCTTTGCTCCGCTTTCGGGCTGAACAGCCGAAAAAAGGCTCAGGCTGTCGGCAAAGTGCTTTATCACAATATCATCCGGCTCTTTTATGGCGGTTAAATTCATCACCTTGTTTTTTTCAATCAGCATTTGGGCAAAAAAGTCAAAACGCTGCAAAGCGGTTGAGTCAAGCTCAACGCCGAAAAGAGCCGCCTGCTCCTTTAAGAGGTTTGCATTTATTATCATTTTATGCTTTCCTTTCAAGATAGATAAGAAGAACCGTGATATCCGCAGGGCTGACGCCGGAGATTCTTGATGCCTGACCGACACTTTGCGGCCTTATCTTGCTTAACTTTTCCACCGCTTCAAGGCGCAATCCCGTTATTTCGGAGTAATTGATATCCTCCGGCAGAAGTTTAACCTCTAAACGGCGCATTTCATTTATCTGCTGCTGTTGGTGGCGTATATAACCCTCGTATTTTATATCGAGGCTGACCTGCTCAAAAATATCATCCGGAAGCTCCGGCCTTGTTTTATCAAACGGTGCAAGGCAGTCATAATCAAGCTGAGGGCGGCGAAGCAGTTCAATCAAACGCACGCCCGTAACAAGCGGCGATGTTTCACGTGAAACAAGTAAAGCGTTTAACTCCTCGGTTGGGGGAACGGATACGGAAGCAACTCTGTTTCGCTCCTCATCAATAAGGCGAAGCTTATTTAAAAAGGCTTGATATCTTTCGTCGTTTATTAACCCTATATTGTGTCCGATTTCGGTAAGCCTGCGGTCGGCATTATCCTGCCGAAGCACAAGGCGGTATTCCGAGCGCGAGGTCATCATACGGTAGGGGTCGGAGCAGCCCTTTGTTACAAGGTCATCAATAAGCGTGCCGATGTAGGAGCTGCCGCGGTCGAGAATAAGAGGCTCTTTGCCCAGGCAGCTCAGCGCCGCATTAATGCCCGCCACAAGGCCCTGGGCCGCCGCCTCCTCATAGCCGGAGGAGCCGTTGAACTGACCCGCGCCGTAAAGGCCGGGGAAATCAAGAAATTCAAGGGTGGGGCGAAGCACAAGGGGGTCAACGCAGTCATATTCTATTGCGTAAGCGGTGCGGAGCATTTCGGCATTTTCAAGGCCGGGAATGCTGTGAAGAATCTTTAACTGCACATCCTCAGGCAAAGAGGATGAAAGGCCCTGAATATAAAGCTCGTCGGTATGTTCGCCGCAGGGCTCAACAAAGAGCTGGTGGCGCGGCTTTTCGGAAAAGCGGACTATCTTATCCTCAATGCTCGGGCAGTAGCGGGGGCCTACGCCGTCAATCTTGCCGGAGTAGAGGGGAGAGCGGTGAAGATTATCAAGGATTATCTGCCTTGTTTCATCGTTGGTGTAGGTTATGTAGCAGGGTTCCTTGTTTTCGATATTTTCGGTTGTGGTGAAGGAGAAGGGAACGGTTTTTTCATCGCCGGGCTGAGGCTCCATAACGCTTAAATCAACGCTTCGGCGGTTAACGCGCGGGGGAGTGCCGGTTTTAAAGCGGCGGGTGGCAACGCCGAGAGTGTTGAGTGAGCCGGAGAGCAAATCGGACGGGTACATTCCGTCGGGACCGCCGGAGTAGGAAACATCACCCACATATATCTTGCCGCCGAGGAAGGTTCCCGTGGCAATGATAACACACTTTGCGGAGTAAACGGCCTCCAGCCTTGTTTTAAGCAGCCATTCGCCGCTTTCACGCTTTAAATCAATGATTTCCGCCTGCCGTAAAAACAGATTCTCCTGCTTTTCGAGCACATTCTTCATATATTCGGAATAGGCTCTGCGGTCTATCTGAGCGCGGAGTGAATGAACGGCGGGGCCTTTGCCGAGGTTTAACATTCGGTTTTGCAGGGTGTTTTTATCAGCAGCCTTGCCCATTTCGCCGCCGAGGGCATCTATCTCACGCACAAGGTGACCCTTTGAGGTGCCGCCTATGGACGGGTTGCAGGGCATTTTGCCCACCCAGTCAAGGTTGATGGTGAAAACGGCGGTTTTGCACCCCAGACGGGAAGCGGCGAGCCCCGCTTCTATTCCCGCGTGGCCCGCACCGATAACCGCAATATCATATTTATCCGCAAAGTATTCCATAATTGCTCCAAAAGAAAAAGAT
>JAZUJM010000153.1:0-2360 GCA_045642785.1 Acutalibacteraceae bacterium
CATTATGCTGGGCAGATACTTTGCCCGTTTTGACGAAAGCCCGTCAAACAAAGTCAGCATCAACGGTACTTACTACAAGGAATACTGGGGCGAAGGCTCCGCAAGAGCGCGCAACTGGCAGAGATACGACCTCGGCGGCGATAAGAAGCTCTCGTTTGAAGAGGGCGTTGATTCCTATGTTGTATATGCCGGACCGCTTCACGATAATGTTATGAAGAGCCTTTACAAGGTTAAATCCACAATGTGCAACTGCGGTGTTCTTACCATTGAAGAGCTTCAGCAGAATGCAAAGCTCACCGTTGTATCCTCCACAAGTATTGTTGAGGGCGGATACCACGATGTTATGCTTAAAACAACAGCAAATCATCAATAAAATATAATCGGGAGGGAATATTATGCTTTCAAGAAAACCGCCTATGGGCTTTAACACATGGAATACCTTTGGCGAAAACATCAGCGATTCCGTTATCCGTGAAACAGCCGATGCAATGGTTAAGCTCGGCTTAAAGGATGCCGGTTATGAGTATCTTGTAATTGACGACTGCTGGTCAAAGAGGGAGAGAGACCCCGAAACCGGCAAAATAGTTCCCGACCCTGTTAAGTTCCCCGAGGGAATGAAATCTGTAAGCGATTATGTTCATTCCAAGGGTCTTAAATTCGGTATGTATTCCTGCGCCGGCACAAGAACATGTGCCGATTATCCGGGCAGCTTTGACCATGAATTTCTTGATGCCGAAACCTTTGCGGAATACGGCGCAGATTTTCTTAAATATGATTTCTGCTACAAGCCCGAATATGAAAACGGCCCTCTTCTTTACAGAAAAATGGGCATGGCACTTAAAGCCTGCGGGCGTGAGATTCTTTTCTCCGCCTGCAACTGGGGCAGTGATGAGGTTAACAAATGGATTCGCTCCACCGGCGCTCATATGTACCGTTCCACCGGCGATATCAATGATTCATTCCGCTCATTTGCCGATATAGCAATAAGCCAGATTGATAACCTTGCTTATTCTGCGCCCGGGTGCTTTAATGATATTGATATGTTAACAGTCGGTATGTACGGCAAGGGCAATGTCGGCTCCTGCGGATGCAATGATACCGATTACAAAACTCAGTTTGCCCTTTGGTGTATGTTCTCTTCACCCCTTATGCTCGGCAGTGATATAAGAGAAATGAACGATTACATTCTTTCCCTTGTTACCAACAAAACTCTTATCCGTATTAATCAGGATGAAGAGGGCAGACCTGCCTTTGTTGCAAGCAGAGACGGTGATTCATATACCTTTGCCAAGCACCTTTCCAACAATGAAATCGCCATACTATTTGCTAATCTTTCCGAATCTGACCGCCACGGCAGACTTTGGTTTGAAAATCTCGGTATCTCGGCGGCTTCCGGCTACGGCCTTAAGATGATTGATGCATTTACAGGCGAAGATCTGGGCGTAAATAAGGAATTTATGCAGTTCCCGCTTAAAGCTCATGACTGCAAAATGTATATCTGCACGCTTTCAAAATAATGAATTACTGTGTAAGCTGCGGAAAAGAGCTGACCGCCGATGATGAGGGTTTCCACAAAAAGATGGTAAACCGCGGTGCTCAGGAGTTTATGTGCATTGAATGTCTTTCGGATTATTTCGGAATTACTGTCGAAAAATCACTTCAGATGATTGAAAGCTTCCGTGAGCAGGGGTGCACATTGTTCTATAAAGAATAATCAAAAACTCTTTGCGATTAATTTTGCAAAGAGTTTTTTTATACCCTTATATTGTTTTTTGTTGACTTTTTCGACATACCGTTATATAATTATATCAGTTAGCAACGGCTAACTTGATTAACTTTGCCGATGTTAACGGAAAGGGCATTGAAATGAACATACTTCTGTGGATTATCATCATTACCGCCATTGCAGGAATAGTCGGAACCGGGCTCGGCGGTGTGCTCGGTGCTGTTTTACAAAGGGATTCAACCAAAATTGTCAGCCTTTTGCTTGCGTTTGCAGGCGGAGTTATGCTGGCGGTTGTTTGCTTTGACCTGATTCCGACTGCATTTTTGCCGGAAGGTTCAACGGAAGAAATGCCGTTAATGATTGTTGTTTTGGGGGTAATATTAGGTTACGGCATAATATATTTACTCAATTTTGTTATTGATAAAAGAACCAATTTTGAGGTTTCTCATATTGATTCCAATCATCCGAAAACCGCCGATGATTTGAATGAGTTAATTCACTCCGACCATTATAATGCTCATGCCCAGAATTCTGCTGCTCGGAATTATGAACTTTTTATTGCCGGTGTTGTTATGGCGTTTGCCATTGCTCTTCATAATATGCCGGAGGGAATGGTTATAGGTGCTTCTTATGC
>JAZUJM010000154.1:0-7664 GCA_045642785.1 Acutalibacteraceae bacterium
GCCGTTCATCACGAACGGCGGCGGCTGACGGGTTTGTTGTTCAATTAATATTCGCCCTCATAGATGAAAGGCCTTGCAAAGTTGGTTGTGAAATCAACTCCCCATTCGCCCTTTTTGCCGTGCCAGTAGCGTGAATGGGGCTCAATGGAAACCATTCCCTGATAATTTTTGGTGTAAAGAATTGAGAAAACGGAGCGCCAGTCAGTCTGGTCAAGGCCTGCGGGCGGGTCGTCATAGCCCTTGCCGTCAATATAAAGGGTGCCTTTGAGGTGAAAATGATTGAATCTTTCGCCCCAGTCGCGTATTTCCTTAAGATAGTTGCCGTGCCTGCCGCGGCAATGGGAAACATCGTATTTAATGCCGAGCTCGGGCAGGGCGGGCATGATTATTGACCATGCTCTGTCATCAAACACAAAGTTTGACCAGTCGCAGTTATAGGCGGAAATTTTAACATTCTTGCCCTTTGCGTAATCAAGAAGCTTTGAAAAATAATTGATTGCAAAGGAGCAGTTTTCAAGGTAATTCTTGGTTTCAATATAGTTGCAGCCCGCGTTATAGTTCGGGCAGCCGATGGCGGAGGCGGCATCAATAAGGGTAAAATCGTGTTCAAGAGCCTCGGGAATGGGGTCGCCGTTTTCATCAATTCTGTCCATGCCCCAGCGGCCCATTGAAAGCACGCTCACGCCGTATTTCTTCTGCCATTCGTTTATTGATGGAACAAGAGCTGCAAACTCTTTGCTTTCCACATTGTGATTAACGCAGAATTCAACACAGTCAAGCCCTTTTTCCTTAACATAGCGGAAGCCTTCCTCGCTCCAGTCGCCGATGATACCGAGTTTCATATTGATTCTCTCCTTTTAATAATCTTTATTGTTCTTAACGAAGCTGCGGATATAGGCAAAGGTTTCTTCCTCGCCCTTTTCGGCAAGCATTCGCAAAAAGCTTTCAATTAACTCCGAGGTTTCGGGGGCGATGGAGCGCCTGTCCTTGCCCCTCAGAAAATATTGCAGGGGATAATCGTCGGTGTATTTTTCGCCCTGATAAATCTTGCTTGCGGCAACCCTGTCGCAAAACATTTCAACCACATAGCGAACCGGCATTTTAACCGGCATAACCTTACGCTCGGCGGGATTATAGTCGTTCCAGTACTCAAAGTGGTGGCGGTTGCGCCCCTTGTGGTGAAGCCACGCCGCTGAATAGCCGAAAAGCTCGCGCTCCTTTTCGTTGGGGCTCCGGGTTCCCAGATAATATTTTGCCCCGGGAATAAATTCAACGGGCGAATATTTGGAAAGGTCGTGAAAAAGCCCCTGAAAGCCTATTCCCGCCTTGAAGCAATGCTCAATTACCCTGTGCCTGTGGCGCGTTATGGTTTTAAAATGGCCAACGGCGTTCATTTCCCCGCCTCCTTTTCTTTCCTCACTTTTTCAATAATAACCTTTTTATGCCGTTAATTCAATAGCAATTATCACAAATGTTAAAAAAGCCGCGTCCGCGGTTGACCTTTGCCGCTGCCGGATGATATAATTAATTTATAATCGGCAAAGGAGGATTTACCGTGTCAAAAAAATCAACAATAAAAATCACCTGCCCCAAGTGCGGCAAAGAGAGCGACTTTGAGGTGTGGGAGAGCATAAACACAAAAATTGACCCCGAGGCAAAGCAGAAGGTGAGAAGTGCCGAGCTGTTTGCCTTCACCTGCCCCGACTGCGGCAACAAAACCAGCGTTGATTACGGCTTTCTTTATCATCAGCAGGAGGATAAAATCTGGATTCAGTACTGCAATTCGGATGAAAACCTTGCAGAATCGTTAAAATTCTTCTCCTCCTCCGATAAGGAAGAGGATGAAATAGTAAAAGGACTTCGTGCCGATAAATACATTATCCGCCTTGTTCGCTCCCGCAATCACCTTATCGAAAAGCTCCGCATTTTTGACTGCGGATTAAACGATATGGTAATTGAAGTGATAAAGCTGATTTCCGCCGGCAACTTTAAAAGCACCGACCCCGACAAGCGTGTGGCAGACGCCCTTTTTGATGTGTCGCCGGAGGGCAAATATGTTATCTTTTACATCAACACCGAGGGCGATTTCTTCGCCTCCTCCGAATTTCCCAAGGAGCTTTATGACGGGCTGTATGAGAATTTCAAAGAAAAGTTCCCCGACCCGCGCGAAGGCGAGCTTGTAATTGACGCACAGTGGGCGTTTAAGGCAATGCAGGGGTAATCCGGACAGCAGCTGTTCCTTTTTGCGGAAGTTATTTTGAACAGGTTGTTGCAATTATATTTGCTTTTTGTTATAGTTTAGCGCGATGAATAACGGAGGTAATGAAAATGAAAAACTCAAAGAAATTTTTATCACTTTTGCTTTGCGCCGTTCTGCTTCTCGGCACGGGTGCAATCGGCTGCGGCGGATTAACGGATGTGCTCAGCGTTAAGGCAAGTGCCGCGCCGGAGTATTCCAGCGGAGTATTAAAATATACCGTTACCGACGGTGAGGCCACCGTTACCGGCTGCAAGCCCTCTGCCGAGGGTGCCGTTACAATTCCGTCAACCTTAGGCGGAAAACCGGTAACAACTATAGGCTTTAAAGCTTTCCGCGAGTGTGCAAATATTACCGAAATATCGGTTCCCGACAGCGTAAAGAACATAGAACAGTATGCGTTCTGGCTTTGCACAAATCTCAAAAAGGTCAATCTCCCCGACGGCTTACAGATTATCAGCGATTCGATGTTCAGGCAGTGCAGCAGCCTTGAAAGCATTACAATCCCCGAAAGCGTAACAATTATTGATGAACATGCTTTTAATGAATGCAGCGCCCTGAAAAGCATTGTTATCCCCGACAGCGTAACAAATATTAATTTGGCAGCCTTTAATGAGTGCTCAAATCTTACATCCGTAACCTTCGGCAGCGGATTAACGGATTTAGGCGGACTTGCCTTTTATGATTGCACAAAGCTTACGGATTTTACTTTGCCCGACAGCCTGACAAGTATCGGCACATCCGCTTTCACAAGCTGCGAAAGCATTAAAAGCGTGAATATCCCGGCCAATGTGTCATACATAGCACCCTCTGCCTTTGAGCTGTGTACAAGCCTTGAAAATATTACCGTTGATGAAAACAGCCAATATTTTATTAACGATGAATACGGTGTACTGTTCAGCGCAGGCGAAAGTACACTTTATCAGTACCCCGTGGGCAACAAAAGAACAAGCTACACAATTCCTTCCCGTGTAACAATGGTGCGGGACTATGCTTTTGACGGCTGCAGAAATCTTACCATTACCATTCCCCGTAACCTGCACCCCAGCCATTTTGGTGATTTCGGTACAGCAGCAAGATTCGCGGGCTTTATTGCCGACCCGAAGAACAATTATTATTCAAATGACGAATTCGGTGTTCTTTTCAATAAAGACAAATCATCTCTTCTCAAATACCCGGCTGACAGCACCGCAGCCGAATACACAATTCCCGACAGCGTAACAAGCATTGAAACCGATGCTTTCAGTGATTGCACAAACCTGCAAAACATTTTCATCCCCGACAGCGTAACAAGTATCGGCGGGGCCTTTTCCTGGTGCACGGGCCTGACAAGCATTACTTTGCCGGAGGGTATTAAGAAAATCTCACGCAGCACATTTATGGAATGCACAAACTTAAAGAGCGTAATAATACCCGACGGTGTAACGGAGATAGGATGGTCCGCTTTCTTTAATTGCACCAATCTCAGGTATGTTCATATTCCTTCAAGCGTGACATATATTGAGGAGGGTATCCTTGACAGAACCTCCGCTTACATCTGCAGCGATACAGCCGATTGCTTTGCAAAAACTTACGCTGAGCTGAACGGAATCAAATTCAGAGTCTGCACCACTCACGATGATGATTCATTCTTTACCGACACAATTAAAAACTTTGATAAATACAATAACACCACTCAGGCGTATCGCTCATCGTTCACTTTCACCGCAGATATTCCCGAGGGCGGTTCTGCCGAATGGACTGTCAGCGGGGCAAACGGCTCCCGTAATGCCGACGGCAGCTTTACGGTAAAAGAAGCAAAATCCGATTTTACCGTCACCTGCACGGTTAAGGATTCAAGCGGAAAAGTAATCAGCATCGAAAAGGAATCAATAAAAATCAAACACAGCTTCTGGGATAAGCTCACATCTTTCTTTAAGCTTCTGTTTAATAAAAGTGCTTATACATTTGTTCAATAATATGTGAATTTACAAATCAGGCGGAGTGTCATATACCGATTTATGGCACTCCGCCTGATTCGGTTAATTTATAGGTTGAATAAATCTTCCCGTATGATATAATTACTTTCATAAACGGTATTTTGGCAAAGTGCTTTGGCCGGATATCCGATTCAAGGAGGAAATACAAATGAAAATTGCCGCTTTTTTTGAAAGCATTATTATTGCAATATCCTGCTTTTTCGGCAGCCTTTTTAATCTGCCCGATAAGAATGTGCAGAACCTTATTGAGCACAACGGCGGCTTTATCTACGGCATTTGTCATCCCAATGAAAATTATGAAATGCTCGGTGATGCCGGGTTAAAATGGGTAAGATTCGATATTCCCTGCCCCTTTGATAAAAACGGAAACACAAGGCGGGCGTACCTTGATTTTAAAGAGAGATGCAAAGGCTATGCAGACCACGGCTTCAAGGTTATGGCCGTTACGCCGTATCCGAGGGATTATATTGCCGATATGGGCTTTAACCCCGTTGATGACATTGAAAAAACCAAGGAGCTTGCGGTTTTCCTTTATAATGACCTTAAGGATATAACGGGCGGTTTTCAGATTACAAACGAGATGGGGCTTGTCGGGTTTATGACTCCGCTCACCATTGAACAGGCCGCTCTTTACATCGGTGTTCAGCTTGAAGCAATAAGCGGGGTTAAGGATGACAGCTTCCCCATAGGCTATAATTCGGCAGACTTAATTCAGGTCAGCCGTGAGCTTCATAAGCTTATGAAGCCTTATCTCAAATACTGCGATTATGTGGGCATTGACCTTTATACGGGCAATCAGGGCAATGCCGAGCCGAAGGATTACTCCGAAAAGGTCAAAAAGCTTTACAGAATGACGGGAAAGCCGATAATAATTGAAGAATTCGGCTTCTGGAGCGAGGGAGGGCCGAAATCGGCAGAACAAAAGGCGGAAATTCTCGGCATTTACGGCTATGCCACCGAGGCCGAGGCAATAGCGGACGGTGCCGCCTTTGTAAACAAGCTCCCCGCACAGTTCCGCAACACGCTGAAGGTGGAGCACCCCGATGAAGAGGCTGAGTGGGCAAAGCTTGTTTTCAGCAATTATTCAAACCATTTTTACGGCGAAACATCGCCGGAAACAATAAATAATATTCCGCACACGCCCGACGGGCAGGCACAGTATTACAAGGCTGTTATGACCGAGCTCAGAAAGCTCAACTGCCTTGCGGGTATGATAATCTATTGCTGTCAGGATATGGAAGCCTGCTTTGCGTGCGGACATACCTGGTGCCCGTTTGAAACCAAGTGGGGTCTTTTTTACATTGACGGCACGCCGAAGCCCGCCTACTACGCGGTTAAAGAGTTCATCAATGAATCCGAAAAAGCTTAACCGGCTTCAAATCCCGATTTTAATGCGGGCTATCGGCTCGCGCACCGAGGCGGAGAATCCCGCAAAGGTTCCCCGGCTTCAAATCACGGATGAACGGGAAAAATAAAAATCCGAACGCTTCTTTTTGTAAGAAACCGTTCGGATTTTTTAATTACTGCAGAAATAACTTTGAAGGGCTCTGATTTCAGAAAACTACCCTTTGCTTTGTTGTCATTATTTCTTCCTCGGTGAGCTTGTAATATTTTATAAGCGGGTGAAGTCCCTCTTCCTCTCTGCCCACGGTAAGGGCATAGACGATATCGCCGTTGTGGTACACTCCGTTTTCGCTTTTCTTTATTTCGCCGCTCTCTTCCGCATAAAGCAGGCAGCGGTTTTCTTTTGCATAGCGCAGACCCTCGGCAAGCCTCATGGTGCAGCATTGCTTTGCCTCAAAGCCGCTTATCTGCAGGGTGTCGCGCCCGGAGTAAACGATTTTCTGCGTGCCCGCGCCGCCGTTGCACCTTTGCAGGGTGGCAAAGCCGTTGTGGAATATTCTTGCGGCAAGGGTGCGGTACCCGGGTTCCCCGGTTATTTTATAAAGCTCTGCGGCAAGCATAAGTGAATCAACCACGGCGCAGGGCTCAGTCCATGTGTCCGGTCTGCCCCACCAGTTATAGTTTTCATAGGTGTAGGTCATGCCGTAATCAACATAAATGCGGAAAATCTCTTCGGCAGAGCGTAAATATTTATCTTCCCCCGTAAGGCCGAAAAGGCGAAGCATTCCCCTTGCCGCCGTGAGGGTGCAATGGGTCTGAGCCTTTATTTCGCGCTTGTCGATTTTCATAAAGGATTCAATCATTTCATCAAGAAGTGCCTTTATTCTTTCATCGCGGCTGAGCTTGTAGGCGTGGGAAAGCCCGTCTATGCTCATAAACGCACAGCAGGTGTCGGTGGATAAAAGCCAGCCGCCGAGGCTTTGGGCCGTGTGGCCGTCAACGCCGCCGCTTTCATCATTGCGGGCAACGGGATAATCGCTGATTTTACCCTTAAGGGGCAGATAAAGATTTTCAACGATTCTGTTGATGATTCCCGGAATTTCGGGTTTGCCGTATGTTTCATAATATTCCGCAAGGCCGCGCAGAAGCCAGCTGTGCCCGGATAACTGCTGCTCAAAAAATTCATCCTTTATTTCACCGAGAAAGCCTTTTTCATTGAGCATTGAGGGCAGCTTTTTTATAAGCTGCTCCATGCAGGGCACCTCTTCGGCACCGGCGTTTGCAAGGCACACAAAGGCAAGCAGGGCTCTGCCCTCCTTGTCGCCCGGCCACGCTGCATCAACCGGAGCAAAAACATTATCAATGTCATAAAAGGTTTCACCGAGCCTTTTGCGGCTGAGCGCAATGCGTTCATTGAGCTCCGAATCGGTTATTTCAACTTTTTTCATCGGCTTCCTCCGTGAATAAAATCATATTTCTCTTTCAAAGGTTAAAACCGTGTGCTTTCCGCTTTGTGCCTCTTCGCCGGTGGGCTTAAAGCCCTGACCCTGCCAGAAGGCAGTTGCCTCGGCGTTCTCTTTCACAACGCCGAGTGAAATGCGGTTATAGCCCATGCCCTTAAGCGCCGCGCGAACATCGGCAAAAATGCCGGAGCCGATTCCCTGACCCTGCATATTGCCCTCCACCATAAACCAGCCGATGAAGGCGGAGCCCTTTTCGGGGTAATCGGTGATTAAATCCATAACGGCAATAAGGTTTTCATCATCATAAAAGCCCACAAAGAACTTGTTTTCGGTTCCCGTGTCGCCGGGCAGCTCGCTTATAACCTCGGTAAGGCTTTCCCTTGTGGGAACCGAGTGCAGCTGGCGGTAATAGCGCTTGTTTGTTTTGCAAAGGCGGTAAACATCGGTGATGTCCGCTTCGCTTATTCTGCGCACATCGTAATTTGTTGCAAAGGCCTGAATATCAAGAGAATCGGCCTTGCCGCTCTCGGAATCAATGGCCTGGCGGAACTGGGTTTCGTAAAGCATACGGTAGGTGCCGCCGAGAGCAAGAAGCTCCTCGTGGGTGCCCTGCTCGGCAAT
>JAZUJM010000155.1:0-2458 GCA_045642785.1 Acutalibacteraceae bacterium
CAGCAGAGTGGGTTGCTCTTATCTTCTCTGCCGATGACCTTGAAAATTCCGTTAAGTCCGTCACCTTCTCAAATGATATAAATAACGGCACAAAGGCTGTTTCCATTACCGGCCTTGCAAGCGGAACATATTATATTAAGGTTAAGGCAAGCGGCACAAAATTCAGCTCAAAGGATTATCTCATCGCCGTTCGCAATGCCGCAAACGACATTCAGTCCAGATGGGACAGATTCGTTGCAAGAATCAAGGCCATTGACTGGTCCGGCTTCTGGGAGAATTTCGCATTTGCCAAGAATTTTGATATGGAGCAGGTAAAGGCTCTTCTTAAGCACGCCATTGAAAGCCTCGGCGTTATTATCAGAGCGGTTATCGGCAAAAACTAAAACATCAACAAAACCGTGTCGCCTTTGGTGACACGGTTTTAAAATAGTATTACCGGAGGGAAATATGTTTAACGAAAAGGATTTTAAACCCTGCCTCAGATTTATGGTTGTGAGCGATATCCATTATAAGGATGAGCCCTGCATTGAGGAGGAAAGATTCCGCGACGCGATAAGAATTGCAAACCGCCTTGCAAAAGAGGATAAGGATTATAACAGGCTTGATGCGCTGTATGTTGTGGGCGATTTTGCAAACAGCGGCTCCGAAATTCAGATGAAAAAGATTAAGCAGACCATTGATGAAAACAAACTGCCCGAAACTCAGGCTGTTCTTTCAATGGCAAGCCACGAATATTCACAGCAAAACGGCGGCGAAGAGGCCGCCAAAGAGCGGTTTGCAAAAATATTTGACAATCCTCTTGACGACCACCGTGTTATCAACGGCTTTCACTTTATTTCAATAACCACAACCAACGGCTGCCGCTTTGATGAAGCGAAGCAGAAATGGGCAAAAGAGGAGCTTGAAAAGGCCGCCGCGGATTCAAGGAAAAAGCCGGTTTTCTTCTTCCAGCATCCTCATATCACCGGCACGGTTTACGGCAGTGTCTATTGGGGCGAGGATGATTTAACCCCCGTGCTTGTGAATTATCCCGGTATAATCGACTTCTCCGGCCATTCACACGCTCCGATAAATGACCCGCGCTCGGTTTTTCAGGAGCATTTCACCTGCCTGGGCACCGGCACGCTGAGCTACTTTGAGCTTGATGAGTTTGATAAGGTTTACGGTACACTTCCGCCCGAAAAGGCAAAGGCGGCGCAGATGCTTATTGTTGAGGCCGATGAAAACGGCAGGGTAAGAGTATATCCTTATGATGTTCTCACCGACAGCCGCTTCCCGCAGGTGTGGAAAATTGATGAGCCGTGGAACCCGGATTCGTTCATTTATACCTTTGACCGCTGGAAGAGCACAAACGCTCCCTATTTCCCCGACGGTGCAAAAATCAGAAGCGAAAAAAGCGAAGACGGCAAAGTGAAAATAATCTTCACACAGGCAAAGGATGATGTTGATTATTATCCCGATGATTACATAATCGCCATAAAGAATACTGCGGGCGAAACCGTTAAAAAGCAGGTTGTGTGGAGCGAATTCTATTTTACCGATATGCCTGCCGAAATGAGCGCCGAGTTCTCCGACCTGATAGAAGGCGAGGAATATTCGGCAGAGGTAACCGTAAGAAGCTTTTGGAAGGTTGCCGGAAAAACTCAGCTTAAGCTCGATTTTAAAGCATAATTACAAAAAGAAAATCCGCACGGTGAATTTTGTTTCGCCGTGCGGATTTTGAGCTTTATATCAGAATTTAAAAATTATGCCTATTGCCGCCGCGGCAACAAACCAGAAAAACGGATGAATTTTGCCGAGCTTTTTAATCTGCAAAAGTCCCAGAATAACGGCGCACAGAATAAGCGGAGCTATGGCAACCGAAAATTCCCCGGCACCGTTTTTGAACATTGCATCCTGAATAAGGCCGATTACCGCATAGGCGATAAGCGCGGTAACTGCAGGGCGGATTCCGTAAAATGCGTTTTTAACCGTCTTGTTTTCACGGAAGGAGCTGAGAAAATGAGCTATAATAACAATAACGATTATGCTCGGCAGCACAAGCGAAAGGGTGGCGATAATTCCGCCGGGGATTCCTGCAGTTTTGTAGCCGACATAGGTTGCCATATTTATTCCCACAGGGCCGGGAGTGGTTTCGCTGACGGCTATAATGGTTGTCAGCTCTTCACGGGTAAACCAACCGTATTTGGTGCACAGCTCACCGAGGAACGGGATTGTTGCCGGGCCGCCGCCGATGGCAAAAAGCCCTATTTTGAAAAATTCAAGCGAAAGCAGTAAAAGCAGCTTCATTGTGCGCTCCTCCTTTCGCGGATTATTCCCGTGATAACACCGGCAAGCCCTGCCGCCGCAATAACCGCAACCGAGGGAGCGGAAAGAAAGAGTGATGCTGCAAGCGCAAGCACAAAAATCACAACGCAGACAACATCCACAAGGCTTTTCTTTGCAAGCTTGATTACGG
>JAZUJM010000156.1:0-2061 GCA_045642785.1 Acutalibacteraceae bacterium
GTAGAGGGCTTCTCCGGCTATGTTGACGGCATCGAGCTGGGCTTCACCTACGGCTCCGAAATGGCAAAGACCGGCCCTTACGGCTTCCGCCTTATCACCCTGCATGAGGACGATGTGAAAAATTACGATAACGACCTTTACATTTACAAAGGCAATGTGAAGCTCAATAACACCCGCTTTGAAAAGCAGATCGACGAAACCGAATACTCCGAACCCGCCAACCCCGTGTTCAGATTCGTTGCCGCAATCAAAAACATCTGCGTCAGCCTTGTTTTCTGGATAGTAAACCTGTTCGGATGATAAAGCATAAAAAATGTTCTTGATTTGTACATATTTATATGTTATGATAAAAAAGTAAAGCAGGCGGATATGATCCGCTGAAAAACTCAAACCCGAAAGGAGAAAAAATATGGGACTTATTCAGGCAGCAACAGGCGCCATCGGCGGCGTTCTCGCAGACCAGTGGAAGGAATTTTTCTATTGTGATTCTCTTGACAAGGATGTTCTCATGGTCAAGGGTCAGAAGCAGATCACATCCCGCTCATCCAACACCAAGGGCTACGACAACATCATTTCCAACGGCTCCGGCATCGCCGTGGCAGACGGTCAGTGCATGATCATCGTTGATCAGGGCAAAATCGTTGAATTTTGCGCTGAACCCGGTCAGTTCACCTATAATACCTCCTCCGAGCCCAGCATCTTCACCGGCAAGCTCGGCGACAGCATCAAAGAAACCTTCAAGCTCATCGGAAAAAGAATTTCCTACGGCGGAGACACCGGCAAGGATCAGAGAGTATATTATTTCAACACCAAAGAAATTCTCGACAACAAATTCGGCACCCCCAGCCCCTTTATGTTTGATGTTGTCAATAAAGAAATCGGCATGAGAAGAACCGTTCAGGTCAGGTGCAACGGTATTTATACATACAGAATCACCGACCCCATTCTTTTCTACACCAATGTTTGCGGCAATGTTGCAAGCTCTTACAGAAGAGAATCCATTGACTCAACCCTTAAAACCGAGTTTATTGATGCTCTTCAGCCCGCTTTTGCTCAGCTTACCGAGCTTGAACTTCGCCCGAGCCAGATTCCCGGCCACACCAAGGAGCTTAAAGAAGCTGTTAACACCGCTCTTGCCTCCACATGGGCTGAGCACAGAGGAATCACGGTTGAATCAATCGCCCTTAATCCCATCACTCTTACCGAAGAAGATCTTCAGAAGATTAATCAGCTTGAAGACGCTGCCACTCTCGGCAAAAATGCGTATATGATGGCCGGCAGAATCACCGATTCCACCGCAAATGCCATGGAAACCGCAGCAGGAAACCCCAACGGTGCAATGAACGGCTTTGTGGGCATGGGTATGCCTATGAATATGACCGGCGCCGGAATGAACGCCATTCAGGGCTTATATAACGCCGGCGTTCAGCAGGATGCCGCCAATCAGGCCGCTGTTGCTGCCGAAGCTGCAACTGTTAATGCCAACGCCAACAGTTGGAAGTGCGCCTGCGGTGCTGTTGCTACCGGCAAGTTCTGCACAGAGTGCGGCGCAAAGAAGCCCGAGCCCGCCGAGGGTTGGAAGTGCGCTTGCGGTGCTGTTAATCAGGGCAAATTCTGCCCCGAGTGCGGTGCTAAAAAGCCTGCCGATGCTCCTCTTTACCGCTGCGACAAGTGCGGATGGCAGCCCGAGGATCCCAAGAATCCTCCCAAATTCTGCCCCGAGTGCGGCGACCCCTTTGATGATAAGGATATAAAATAATTCTCCGTTACAAATAAGGCAAATCAATTATTGTTGTCTTTTGTTTATCGGGCTGCATCCCTTTGCAGCCCGATTTTAAATAAAGGGCAAAAGGGGAAATGCAGATGAAAAAAATTCTGAAAACGGTTCTCGGCATTCTTGAAGAATTCCGGCTGTATTGGAATAAACCCCGTCCGGGTGAATATGTCAGCTACCGCGAGATTGTAATGCTCAGCATAGGCTGGATGGCTGTTAACCTTTCTGTTCAATGGTCAATAGGCTTCGGCGTGGGCAACCAGTTCTCCGGTATGACGCTGCATATG
>JAZUJM010000157.1:0-9090 GCA_045642785.1 Acutalibacteraceae bacterium
ACGGCAAGCCGTTTCGCATTATCTCCGGCGCCGTTCATTATTTCCGTGTGCCCCGCGAATACTGGCGCGACAGATTGCTTAAGCTGCGTGCCTGCGGCTTCAACACGGTGGAAACCTATGTGGCGTGGAATATGCACGAAAAGGAAGAGGGCAAATTTGATTTCGGCGGCGGACTTGACCTTGACGCCTACCTTTCCCTTGCAAATGAGCTCGGCCTTTTTGCGATTGTGCGCCCCGGTCCCTACATCTGTTCCGAATGGGATTTCGGCGGCCTGCCGTGGTGGCTTTTAAAGCACGACGATATCGAGCTGCGCTGCTGTGACAAAACCTACCTTGCGGCGGTTGACCGTTTTTATGACGAACTGATTCCCGTTATCGCCCGCAATCAGATAACAAACGGCGGCAATGTTATTCTTGTTCAGAACGAGAATGAATACGGCAGCTACGGCGACGACCATGAATATCTCCGCTATCTTGCAGACGGCCTTGCCGCAAGGGGAATCAATGTTCCCGTTTTCTCCTCCGACGGCGGCGGAAACACAATGCTCACCGGCGGCACTCTTCCCGATATTCACAAAACGGTAAACTTCGGCTCAAATCCCGTGCACAACTTTGCCGAGCTTCGCAAATTCCAGAAAAGCGGCCCGCTTATGTGTGCCGAATACTGGAACGGCTGGTTTGACCACTGGGGCGAGGAGCACCACCACCGTGACCCTGCCGATGCCGCCGCCTGCCTTGATGAAATGCTCGGCATGGGCGCAAGCGTTTCGGTTTATATGTTCCACGGCGGCACAAACTTCGGCTTTATGAATGGCGCAAACTGCTATGATGAATATGAACCCACTATTTCGAGCTATGACGATGATGCTCCGCTTAACGAAAACGGCGAGCCCACCGAAAAATTCTTCCTTTTCAGGGATGTAATAAACAAATATTCCCCCGTTGAGCACCCCGAAATGCCCGAACCTATCAAGCCCGCCGCCTACGGCAAGCTCCGCTTTACCCGCCACGCTTATCTGCTCGGCAGCCTTGACAGGCTTTCCGCACCCGTTGAGCTTGTTGCGCCGAGACCTATGGAAAAGCTCGGCCAGGGCTACGGCTACATCCTTTACCGCTGCCGCGTGCGCGGCCCGCGCGACGAGCAGGTGCTTCACTTTGATGATTTGCACGACCGCGCATATGTGTTTGCCGACGGCAGATATATCGGCATGCAGTACCGCAACGATAAAGAGGACTGCATAAAGCTCACGGTTCCCGAAAACGGCGCAACACTTGATGTGCTGGTTGAAAATATGGGCAGGGTCAACTACGGCAGAATGCTGCACGACCGCAAGGGAATAACTCACGGCATCGGTGCGGGCAACAACTTCTTTTACCATTGGCAGGCCTATCCCCTGCCGCTTGAAAACACCGAAAGCCTTGAATTTGAAGAGGGTGCCCCCGCCTTTGACGGCACTCCCGTTTTTCTCAGTGCCGACCTTGTTGTTGAGGGCAAGCCCTGCGACACCTTTGTCAAGCTCCCCGGCTTTAAAAAAGGCGTTATCTTTGTTAACGGCAAGCCCTTAAGCCGCTATTGGGAAATCGGCCCCGAGCGCTCGGCCTACCTGCCCGCGCCGTTCCTTAAGGAAGGCAAGAACACAATAACCGTGTTTGAAACAGAGGGCTATTCCGAGCCGGAGGCGCTGCTTGATTCCGAACCCGACCTCGGTTAATCCGCCGATTTTTCCGGCTTTGAAAAAAATTTACAAAATCACTTGACAAAACGCGGGGCAGGCTATATAATGAATCGCACAATAAAGAAGGGTATGCGAATACCCTCACCACGGGGCTTGTCCTACCGACGGTCAATATTTCAGTATTCAAGCGGGTAATTATGCCCGCGGCTGAGCTTTGATTTTTCGCGGGGGCAAACTATGCCCCCGCTTTTCTTAATTTTTCGGGAGGTGCTTTAACATCGGTATCAAAGAAATGCAAATCAATGAGGAGATCCGTGACAAAGAAGTAAGGGTCATTTCAAACGAAGGCGAACAGCTCGGCATTATGTCGGCAGCCGAAGCCCTCAAGATTGCCGAAAGCAGCAATCTTGACCTTGTTAAAATCTCGCCCCAGGCAAACCCGCCTGTGTGCAAGGTTATGGATTACGGAAAATTCCGCTTTGAAAAGGCTAAGAGGGAACGCGAAGCCAAAAAGAATCAGAAGATTGTTGAAATCAAAGAGATTCGCCTTTCCCTGAACATTGATACGCATGATTTTGAAACAAAGCTTAACCATGCCCGCAAATTCCTTGCCGAGGGCAACAAGGTCAAGTTCTCAATCCGCTTCCGCGGCAGAGAAATGGCTCACCCCGAAATCGGCAAAGGCATTATGGCGAAGGCTACCGAGGCACTCGGCGATGCAGCAGTTATCGAAAAGCCCGCGAAGCTCGAGGGCAGGCAGATGCTTATGTTCGCCGCACCGAAAGCCGCAAAGTAATTTTCGCATTCACTTTTGTAAATTTTTAAGGAGGATTTTATTATGCCTAAGATCAAAACACACAGCGGCGCAAAGAAGCGCTTCAAGATTTCCAAGGGCGGCAAGCCCATGCGTGCCCATGCTTACAAATCCCACATTCTGAACAAGAAATCCACAAAGCGCAAAAGAAACCTTCGCAAGGTTTCCGTTGCAGACAAGACCAACTGCAGGCAGATCAAGCGCCTTGTTCCTTATAAATAATTCAACATCTTGTTCTTTGATTTTCTAATATTTTGGAGGTAAATTAACCATGGCTCGTATTAAAGGTGCTCTTTCAACCCGTAAGAGAAGAAATAAAGTTTTAAAGGCCGCTAAGGGTTACTACGGCTCAAAATCAACCCTCTTCAAGACTGCGAAGCAGGCTGTTATGAAGAGCGGTCAGTATGCTTACATCGGCAGAAAGCAGAAGAAGCGCGACTTCCGCCGCCTCTGGATAACCAGAATTTCCGCCGGCTGCAAGGCAAACGGAATGAACTATTCCACATTCATCAACGGCCTCAAGAAGGCGGGCATCACCCTCAACCGCAAGATGCTCTCCGAAATCGCCATTGCCGACCCCAAGGCTTTTACTGAGCTCACCGAAAAGGCAAAGGCCGCTCTCAACTGAAAATAAACACAAGGATGTAACAGTCTGTATTATAAATAATACTTATTGTTACATCCTTTTCGTGTTTTATTGAGCGGCGACAAATATCGTTAAAAAGGGATTTTTTATGCAGAATATTACCGGTCGTTCAAACGAAAAAATCAAGCACGCCGTGCGGCTTGGAGAAAGCGCTGCCTGCCGAAAGGAGTGCAGCGAATTCTTTCTCGAAGGCGCAAGGCTTTGCCGTGACGCCGCGTTTACCGGCATAAACATAAAGCAGGCCTTCTTCACCGAGCAGGCTTTAAGCAAATATCCCGAATACACCGGGGCGATAGAATCCGCAAGTGAAGAGTGCTTTCTTGTTGCATCCGATGCCGCAAAAAAGCTGGCGGGCACCGAAGCTTCTCAGGGTGTTTTCTGCGTTTGCGAAATGCCCGAAAGGCTTGCCCGCGCCGATAAGCTTGACCCCTGCGGGCGCTATATTGCGCTTGAAAACGTGCAGGACCCTGCCAACCTCGGTGCCGTTTGCCGCACCGCGGAGGCTCTTGGCTTAACCGGGCTTATAGTTTCCGGCGGCTGTGATGTTTATAATCCCAAGGCTCTTCGCGCGGCCATGGGTTCCTCGCTTCGCTTCAATGTTCTTCAATGCGAAAACCTGCCCGAATTTATCACCGGTGCAAACCGTGCAGGCATGCTGACCCTCGCTTCAACTCCGCTTGCCTCGGCTCAAAAGCTCGGTTCCTTTGAGCTTTGCGGCGGAATAATCGCCGTTGTCGGCAACGAGGGCAACGGCATTACGGCTCAGACAATGGATGCCTGCAAGGCACTTGTTACCATACCGATGGCCGGCAGAGCGGAATCACTCAACGCCGCGGCGGCAGCAGCCATACTTATTTGGGAAATATCCGGAAAGGGTGTGGCAGATGGATAACCGTGCCTATTGGATATGGGCCTCCGCCGCCCTCGGCCCCGGAGCCTTTACCGACAGCTTTCTGGGGCTTTACCCCGATGCAAGGGCTCTTTTTGAGTCCTCTCAGGCAGAGCGCAGAATCAGCGGCGCTTTCACCCCCGCGCAGCTCAAAAGGCTTGAAAGCGTTACCCTTGACGATGCCGGGCGCAGCCTTTCAATATGCGAAAAGAATCAATGGCGGGTTTTGTGCTATGATGAACCTGATTACCCCGACTCACTTCGCAAAATCAATGATTCGCCGCTTGTGCTCTATGTGTGGGGCGACTTAAGCGGCATAAACAGTCAGTTCTGCTTCGGAATAGTGGGCACAAGGAATCCCACGCCCGAAAGTGTGGAGGTTGCACGGCAGATAAGCGCCGAATTGTCGCAGGCGGGTGCAGTTATCATCAGCGGCGGCGCCCTCGGAATTGACAGCGCGGCTCACGAGGGAGCGCTTGACGCGGGCGGCAAAACCGTTTCGGTTCTCGGCTGCGGGCTCGGTACCCGTTACCTTATGGGCAATGCCTCCCTTCGCAGCAGAATAAGCAAAAGCGGCGCCGTTATATCGGAGTTTTCTCCCCTTTCAACCGCTTCAAAAATCACCTTCCCCATCCGCAACCGCATAATCTCCGGCCTCAGCAAGGGAATACTTGTTGTTGAGGCGGGCGAAAAAAGCGGCTCCATTATCACCGCAAACTGCGCTTTTGACCAGGGCAGAGAGGTCTTTGCCGTTCCCGGCAGCGTTACCACCTCCGCCTATGCAGGTGCAAACCGCCTTATCCGCGACGGCGCAAGGGCAGTTTCCTGTGCCGGGGATATAATCCGCGATTTTGACGAGCTCATCCCCGGGGCGTTAAAGGCTCCCGAAGAATCCGCGGTTCACTCCGTTTCAAAAACGGAGCCGAAAAAGAAGCCCCCCGTCGGCCTTAACGAGGATGAAAAAGCGGTTTATGCCGCTTTCGGTACCGAGCCGGTTTACCCGGCAGAGTTAGCCCTTGCCTGCGGACTTCCGCTTCAGCGTGTTATGACATTGCTCATATCACTTGAAATCAAGGATTTCATCACATCACTTCCGGGCGGAAGATATTCAATTTGCTGATTTTATGAAAACTTAAAGAAAGGACTTTCTTTATATATGTCTAAGCTTATAATCGTTGAGTCACCCGAAAAAGCAAAAACAATCAAAAAATATCTCGGCGATGATTATGAAATAGTTGCCTCCAAGGGTCACATCCGCGACCTGCCGGCAGCAAAGCTTTCGGTTGATGTCAAAAATGACTTTGCGCCCAAATACGCGCTTATAAAAGAAAAGGAAAAGCTTGTTAAAGAGCTTAAGGAAAAGGTTGCAAAAAGCGATTTTGTTTATCTCGCGGCCGACCCTGACCGTGAGGGAGAAGCAATTTCATGGCACCTTGCAAGCGTGCTTGACCTGAATCTTAAAGCCAAAAACCGCGTTACCTTCAACGAAATCACCAAAACCGGTATCGGCAACGGTATGGCAAACCCGAGAGCGGTTGATATGGACCTTGTAAACGCTCAGCAGGCAAGGCGAATTCTTGACCGCCTTGTGGGTTACAGGCTCAGCCCCTTTGTGTCGCAGAAGATTCGCCGCGGCCTTTCCGCGGGCAGAGTGCAGAGCGTTGCCGTGCGTCTTATTGTTGACCGTGAGGAAGAGATTAACGCCTTTGTTCCCAAGGAATACTGGATAATCGACGCCAAGCTTGCCAACTCTCAGCGCAAAACCTTCACCGCCACCCTTTCTGCCGATGAAAACGGCAAGGTTAAAATCGAAAATGAGGAGCAGGCCAACGCCTACCTTGCAAGGCTTGACAATGCGGCCTATTCGGTAAAATCCTACCGCAAGGGAACCCGCAAAAAGAACCCGGCTCCCCCGTTCAACACCTCCACCCTTCAGCAGGAGGGCTCACGCAAGCTCGGCTTCCAGGCGGAAAGAACAATGAGAATCGCCCAGGAGCTCTATGAAGGCGTTAATGTTTCCGGCATAGGTATGACCGGTCTTATAACCTATATGAGAACCGACTCCCTCCGCATTTCGGAGGAGGCAAGAGCCGCCGCAAACTCCTACATTGAATCCGCCTTCGGAAAAGAATATCTGCCCGACAAGGCTCCCTACTATAAATCCCGCGCCAACGCGCAGGACGGTCACGAGGCCATTCGCCCCACCGACCCGACTCTGAGCCCCGAAAGGGTAAAAGGCAGCCTTTCGGCTGACCAGTACAAGCTTTATTCGCTTATCTGGAAAAGATTCATCGCCTGCCTTATGGCAAGCTGTGTTCAGAATACCGTCAAGGCGGAAATTTCAGCCGCCAACGATGAGGATGCATCGAAAAACCGCTTCTGCATTTTCTCCGCCGCGGGTTACAGCGTTAAATTTGACGGCTTTACAAAGCTCTATGAGATACCCGAGGAGGATGATGAAAACTCCAACGTGCCCGAGCTTAAAACCGGCGATGCCTTAAAGCTCCGCGAGCTTAAGCCCAACCGCCATTTCACTCAGCCCCCCGCCCGCTTCACCGAGGCTTCGCTTATCAAGGAGCTTGAGGAAAACGGAATCGGCAGGCCGAGTACCTATGCAACCATTATTTCCACAATAATCAAAAGAACCTATATTCAGCGCAAGCAAAAGCAGCTTGTGCCCACCGAGCTCGGCTGTGCGACCACTCAGCTGCTCAAAGAACGCTTCCCGAAAATAGTCAACGCCAAATTCACCGCTCAGATGGAGGATAACCTTGACGAAATCGGCGCGGGCAATATGGATTATGTTGAAATGCTCCGCGAATTTTACGGCGATTTTGAAAAAACGCTTGAAAAAGCAAAAGACGATATGAAGGATGTTAAAATCCGCCTTCAGGAGGATATAACCGACATTCCCTGCGACAAGTGCGGCAGAATGATGGTTATCAAAACCGGGCGCTACGGCAGATTCCTTGCCTGCCCCGGCTACCCCGAGTGCAAAAACGCCAAGCCCCTTATTGTCGGCACGGGTGCAAAATGCCCCAAGTGCGGCGGAGATATTATCCAAAGGCGCTCCAAGAAGGGGCACACCTTCTACGGCTGCGGCAACTGGCCCAAGTGCGATTTTGTAAGCTGGGATGAACCCGCCGGCGAAAACTGCCCGAACTGCGGCAAATCGCTTTTCAAAAAGAAAACGGGCAAGCTTGTGTGCCTTACCGAGGGCTGCGGCTTTGAAAAAAAGCTTTCAAAAAAGGGTAAATCTGCCGATGAATAAAGTAACCGTAATAGGCGGCGGCTTTGCCGGTGTTGAGGCGGCGTGGCAGCTTGCCAAAAGAGGAATAGGGGTTACTCTTTATGAGATGAAGCCCGTCAGGTTCTCCCCCGCCCACACAAGCACCGGGCTTGCGGAGCCCGTTTGCTCCAACTCCTTTAAGGCGCTTCGCCTCGGCTGTGCGGCAGGGCTCTTAAAGGCGGAAATGGAGCTGCTGGATTCCGTCTGCGTTGCCGCGGCAAAAAAAACCGCCGTTCCGGCAGGCGGTGCGCTTGCGGTTGACCGTGAAAAATTCAGCGCCCTTGTTACCGATATTATTGAATCCGAGCCCCTTATTGACCTTGTGCGTGAGGAGATTACCGAAATCCCGGATTCCCCCGCAATCATAGCGGCGGGCCCCCTTGCCTCCGATGCGCTTTCGCAAAAAATCAAGGAGCTCTGCGGCGGCAATCTGAGCTTTTATGATGCGGCGGCGCCCATAATCACCGCCGAAAGCATTGATATGAGCCGCGCATTCACCCAGTCGCGCTATGACCGCGGCGAACCGGATGACTACATCAACTGCCCGCTCAACAAAGAGGAGTATGAAGCGTTTCACCGTGAGCTTGTCAACGCCGAGTGCGCTCTTCTGCGCGAGTTTGATAAACACAACGGCGTTTATGAGGGCTGTATGCCCATTGAAATAATGGCAAAGCGCGGTGAGGATACCATCCGCTTCGGCCCGATGAAGCCCGCCGGGCTCACCGACCCCGCCACGGGCAAACGCCCCTATGCCAACCTGCAATTAAGAAAAGAGAACGCCGAGGCAACTCTTTACAACCTTGTCGGTTTTCAGACCAACCTTAAATTCGGCGAGCAGAAGCGGGTGTTTTCAATGATTCCCGCCCTTAAAAATGCCGAATTTGTCCGCTACGGCGTTATGCACCGCAACACATTTATAAATTCCCCCCTTGTGCTTGACCCCGGCTATTCCTTCAGGGGCAGAGATAACCTGTGGTTTGCGGGCCAGATAACGGGGGTTGAGGGCTATATGGAATCGGCAGGTTCCGGAATCATAGCCGGAATCAACGCCGCAAGAACCCTTAACGGTGAAAAGCCGCTTGTGCTTCCGCATGAATCAATGCTCGGCGCGCTCAGTTATTATGTGAGCGAAAGTGCCGGCTCCGATTTTCAGCCCATGGGTGCAAGCTTCGGTCTGCTTCCCCCTTTGCCGGAGAAGATAAGGGACAAGCAAAAAAGATATGAGGCTCTCTCCGCACGCGGGCTTGACCTGCTGCGCGACTGCATAAAAGAGCAAAACATATAATTCAGAAGAGGAAAACACAATGTACGGCGATTTGGATAAATTTCAGGAAAATTTAGGCTACCGCTTCAACGATATTTCTCTGCTCAAACGCGCCCTTTCCCACTCATCCTATGTTAACGAGCGCGGCGACGGAGAAGAAAGCAACGAGCGCCTTGAATTTCTCGGCGATTCCGTTCTCGGCTTTGTTTCGGCGGAATACTTTTTCAATCTTTACAAAAATCAGCCCGAGGGCGGCCTTACCCGCCACAGAGCGGCGGCGGTGTGCGAAAAAACACTTTGCGGCTTTTCAAAGGAGCTCGGTGTGGGCGATGTTATAATGCTCGGCAAGGGCGAAATAAGAACCGGCGGCGCTTCACGCCCCTCAATCCTTGCCGACGCCTTTGAGGCCGTGCTTGCCGCTGTTTATCTTGACGGCGGCCTTGCCCCCGCAAAGGCTCTTGCCCTGCGCTTTATCACCCGCGAGGGAATCGACAAGTCGGATCGTAGCCATG
>JAZUJM010000158.1:0-3387 GCA_045642785.1 Acutalibacteraceae bacterium
GTGAAATAATAAAATTTGCCGCCGGGATTCTTTTCAAAAAAAGTATCAAGGTCGGGGTAATAGGTTATATCAAGCAGGTGCCAGTAATCAAGCCCCGCGCGTTTAAGCTTGGCGTCATCCACCTTGAAGCCCATCGGTTCAACAAGGTGAAGCCTTGCACCGGTAAGGGCGCAGGTGCGTGCTATGTTGCCGGTGTTCTGAGGAATCTGAGGTTCAACAAGAACAATGTTTAAAGTTGCCATCAAAAGTTACTTCCTGATATTTACTGGATTTCCGCAGGTGTATTTTAACCGCCGCGGAGAATAATAACGGTGAAATCAAAAGAAACGGAGGAGAAAAAATGAAAGCAAACAGTATGCTCACGGGTATCGGAGTAGGCATTGCAATGGGCAGTGCCGCAGTTTATGCAGGCTCAAAAATAACCGATAAAAGCCTGCTTAAATCCTGCAAAAAGAACACCGCGAAATGTATGAAGAGCATAAATTCCGTGCTCGACAGCGTTTCATCAATGATGAAATAAGTTAACCGTTATACTTTCCCATGGCGGCATCAATATCGCCGCTGACCATAAGCTCAAGAGCTTCCGCTGCTTTTTCACAGGCTTCGCCGAGCAGGGGGAGCTCTTCTTTTGTGAATTTTGAGAGCACCCAGTCGGCTAAATCCCACTCCGGTGAGGGCTTGGCACCCACGCCGATTTTTATGCGCGGAAATTCATCCGATTTAAGATGATATATTATGCTTTTAATGCCGTTGTGGCCGCCGTCGGTTCCCTTGCGGCGGATTCTGAGCTTGCCGCAGGGCAGGGATATATCATCAAAAACAACGATAATATTCTGAGGCGGGATTTTGTAAAAAGCCGCGGCCTCACGAACGGCCTGACCGCTGTTGTTCATATAGGTTTGCGGCTTGATGATAAGGCAGCGCCGCCCGCCTATAACAGCCGAACCCGAAACAGATTTGAACTGGATACGGCTTATTCTGAATGATTGTTTTTCGGCAAGAAGGTCGGCGAATATGAAACCCGTGTTGTGGCGGGTGGTTTCGTATTCTTTGCCCGGGTTGCCGAGGCAGACTATAAGAAATTCCGGCGCGCCGCCCGGATTAAGGCTGCGCCTTTTGAAAATTGTCATTGTTTTACTTCCTTATCTGAGATTGGCATATTGAAGCTCGGAGTCGTCGGGTTCATCCTTTTCGGCATATGCTATGGAAACCGGCATTGAGCGCACAAGGCTTTCGGCTTCGGCGTCGCTCATATCACCGTTGCTGACAAGCACCGAAACACAGCTTTGGGTTACTCCGCCGGCGGGAATGCCGAGAATACTTGTGGTGCCGGTGAAAACATAGACACCGTTTTTGCCGTTATCCTTGTTTTTAAGGCCGAAGAAATAAAGATTTTTGTTTGACGAGTTGTGAATGTCGATAAACACATCATAGCAGAGCCATTCACCGGGATTCTCAAAGAAATCCTTTGCTTCGCTCTCGCTTATTCCGTAACAGCGAACAAGATAATCGGGGTTAATGTTGCCGCCGGAGTTGAAATCGGCAACATATTTATCAACCGTTTTGTTGGCTTCCTTAAACTCCGAAACGGTGATGTAGGGCGTTTCGGATGATTTTTCGGCGGATTTTCTGCCCACGGCAAAGGAAATGGCGGCAATAATGAGGGCAAGCAGAATGACTGCGGGAATAATGATTTTTTTCTTCATAAAAATAACACCTGAAAAATAAAGATAGTATTATTATGACAGAAACACAGCAAAAATACAAGTGAAAAAACACCTAAAAAACAAAATTAACAGTTGCGCAACATCTTGTTTAAGAATATGTAGTATGCTATAATAGCAGAAATATGACAGGCAACTGATAAAAACGGCAGGGAGTGAATAAAAGTGCTTTGCCAGAATTGCGAAAAAAATGAGGCGACCACCCACATAAAAAGAATAGTTAACGGAGATATGTCGCAAACTTATCTTTGTGCAGAGTGCGCAAAGCTTCTCGGCGCAAATGAAATGTTCTCCGATTTTGGAATAGGCTTAAAGGATTTTTTCGGCAGCTTTTTCGGCGACACCCTTCCCGTGCTCGGCCAAAGCAGTACCGTGCGCTGCCCCAAATGCGGCTGCAGCTTTGATGATATTGTAAAATCCGGCAAGGTGGGCTGTGCCCAATGCTATGAGGTCTTTTACGACAAGCTTTTGCCTTCGCTTCAAAGGCTGCACGGAAAAATCAATCACTCCGGTAAAATAAGCGTGAGCTTCGGCCTGAGTGCCCCCGAGCCGGAGCAGAGCGCCGAACCCGCTGCGCCTGCGGAAGAATCGGTTGAGGAAAAAATCGCTGCGCTTAAGGAAGAAATGGCACTTGCCGTTTCGGAGCAGGAGTTTGAAACCGCCGCAAGGCTCAGAGATGAAATAAAGGAGCTTGAAGGGGGGAGCGAAAAATGAAATGGTACAATGAAAAAGGCGAAAACGGAGATATCGTTATCAGCACAAGCATAAGCCTTTCAAGAAACCTTTCGGATTATCCCTTCCCGTGCAGGCTTGACCCCGACGGCAAGGCATTCATTGCCTCAAAGGTGAGGCAGGCGCTTGCCGATTCCGGAAGCGGAGAGTTCGGCTTTATTGATATGAGCTCGCTTTCGCCCGTTCAGGCAATAGCCCTTGCGGAGCGGCACCTTATCAGCCCGGATTTTACATCACGCGCAAGGGGAAGCGCCCTGCTGTTAACCGAGGATGAATCGGTCAGCATAACAGTTTGCGGTGATGACCACATAAAGCTCCAGGTAACAAAGCCCGGCCTTGCGCCGGAGCAGGCATACCGTGTTGCCGATGAGCTCGACACGGCTCTTGACTCAAAGCTTCACTTTGCCTTTGATGAAAAAATGGGATATTTAACCCAGTTCCCCACAAATCTCGGCACGGCTATGAGAGCTTCGGTTATGCTCCACCTGCCCGCGCTCACAAAATGCGGCAGAATTTCACGCCTTGCTTCCACCGTTTCAAAGCTCGGCCTGAACATTCGCGGGGTTTACGGCGACGGCTCAAAGCCTCTCGGTGAGATTTACCGCTTAAGCAATCAGATAACGCTCGGAATCTCGGAGGAGGCTGCGATAAGCAACCTTAAATCAATAGCCCTTCAGCTTGTTGAGCAGGAGCGCTCAGCGGCGCGCGACCTTATGGCAGACCCGGCGCAGGAGGACCTTGTTTTTCGCGCACTCGGTATTCTTAAATATGCGCGGCTTCTTACCGGCAAGGAGTTTATGGAGCTTATCTCCATAGTGCGAATGGGTGTAACCACCGGAAGAATGGAAATCGAAATCGAAAAGCTCAACGAGCTTATTTTCAATATGCAGTCGGCAACGGTAACGGCGGCAAATCCCGGCTGTGCTGATTC
>JAZUJM010000159.1:0-4875 GCA_045642785.1 Acutalibacteraceae bacterium
GGAGGTCAAACTATGGGAAATATGTTGAAAGTAATGCTCACCGAAGATTCCGGCGAGTTTTCTCACGAAGTTGCGGGTGCCCTGCGCTCAAAGGGCTGCGAGGCATTAACCGTTGCAAAGGACGGTGAGCAGATATTGAGAAAGCTCGGCGCAGAGGCGCCGGATGTGCTTGTTATGGATTGCTTTATGGCACGGCTTGACGCCATCGGCGTGCTGAAAAAGCTTTCGTCGCTTTCGCTTGCGGCGCGGCCCGTTGTGATGGTTCTTTCCTCCTCGGATAACCCGAGGCTTGAAAGCGAGCTGCTGCAAAGCGGTGCGGATTACTATTTTATAAGGCCATTCAGTGCCGCCGCTCTTGCGGAAAGAATTGTTGAATTTTCCTCAAAAGGTGATTCATTTCACCCGGCAGCCGATAATCTTGAAGTGACCATTTCGGAAATAATGCACGAAATCGGAGTGCCCGCTCACATAAAGGGCTACCAGTATCTTCGCGATGCCATAATGCTTTCGGTAAGCGACCCGGAGATGATGAGCTCGGTTACAAAGGTGCTTTATCCGACTGTTGCAAAGCATTTTAAAACCACTTCATCCCGCGTTGAGCGTGCAATTCGCCACGCGATAGAGGTTGCGTGGGACAGGGGCGATGTCGATGTTCTCTCATCCTACTTCGGCTACACAATTCAGAATGAACGCGGCAAGCCCACCAACAGCGAATTTATTGCAATGATAAGCGACAAGTTGAGGCTTGGCAAAAAAGCTAAAAAATAGTAAAATCCCTGCCGTTTTGCAAATTACGGCAGGGATTTTCTATATATGCGGTTTTATTCAGCCTTAACAACCGTGAAAGCGTTGCCCTTTTCGGTGATTTTAAGAATCACCTCGGCGCCCTCAAAGGTCAGGCGGATTTCGCCCTTGCTGCCGATGAACGGGGCAACCCTTTTCTTTAATCCGGGGGCGCGATAGGATGAAACAACTATCCATTTGCCCTTTCCGTCGGCGATTTCACAAACGGAACCGTGTGCTTTGGCTTTTATTTCGGCGGGTGCAAACCTCGGGGTTGTAACAACCGTAAGGCCGTTTTCGCGCACAAGCTCGGTTACCGCTTTCATTGTATTTTCCGAAACGGTAAGGCCGCACAGGAAAAGGAGCTTTAAGCTCTGAAGTGTTTCTTTATTAACATTTTCATCAAAAACGGCGGTGCTGTTCATGCTTGCAAAGGAGCGGTGGGGGCGAATCGACCACGGAGAAATTCTGCCCCACGAAATTCCGTTTTTGCAGGTTTCGCCGTGGGTGATAAGGTTAAATGCCTTAAGGTATTCCCTTGAGCGGTAATCCGGCTTTATGTTTTTGTTGCCGAAAAGCATTCTTTTCCACATTATCGGGTCACATTGGCCCCAGAATGTGTCATCATAGCGGATTATGCCTATCTCCGGCCTGTAATCGGCAACGGTATATTTTCTCGGCTTGCCCTTGAACTCTTTGCTGAAACGGATAAAGTTTTCGCCGTATTCGTTGAGCTTGCCGTCCTTTTCAAACGGATGGCAGCTTTCAACATACACTCTGTTTGCGCCGCAGTAATATGAAAACATAAGGTTGTGGCGCATTTCCTCGGGTGAATGGCCGGGATTTGTGAGCCTGTACCACAGGTCAACACAGTTCCACAGCTCGGTTTTGTGCTGCAGCGCCGCACCGCCCGCAACGGCAAACTGAATGTTTGAATAGGATTCCTTCTGTGATTTGAAATTCGGGGTTATGCCGTTTTCGGCAAACTTGTGAAACAAAATCGGGAACACGTGCTCACCGCTGAGGGCGGGGGCACCGTTTGCCTTTATTTTGTCGGCATATTCCTTAAGCTGCCTGCCGAGCAGTTTACCCTGCTCAAGCGCATCCTTTCCCTTTGAAAGCGGAAAAGCATTGAGCTTTATTTTCATTTTTGAGCCTAATTCAATGGAAAGATTGCGGTTGGCGATAACGTGCTCAAATTCGTCATACATTATGCCCGCAAGATTCCCGGTTGAAGCGTGGGCTTTAACATATTTATCCGGCAGGTTAAGAAGGTGAGTGCCGTCGGGGCGGTTTGCCCAGTCATAGCCGTCGGCACTCTTCGGTTCGCGGTTGAAATTCTGAAATTCAAAATTCGCCACATAATCCATACCGTACTCTTTGAATTTTTCGGCAGCCTTTTTGGCGGCTTCGCAGGCCTCATCAACCGAAGCCTGACGGTCCGGGTCAAAATGGCAAACGGCGTAATCAAGATTTTTGCCGCCGTCGGCCGTGAGCTCAAAGCTCGGCGCACCCTTAATGACATCCCCGTCAAAGGTATTAACGCCGATAAGAATTGCGTTGTTTTCCGATTTGTTTATCATCGGGCTCCCCCTCCGAAAGATTACTTTTCGCCTATTATATCATCCGTTTTGTTTTTTCGCAACAACCTTTGAACAAACTGTGCATTTAATGTTCTTGATTTTTTAATTATAATAGTGTATAATTACAAAGATATTTTTTGTCTTTAGTTGAAAGGAGACGGAAAAATGAAAAAAATTCTTTCTGTTCTGCTTTGTGTTGCAATGCTCGTTTCGGGCCTTGTGATGTTCACAAATGCAGAGGAACCCGAGCAGTACCCCATAGTTTTCGTTACCGGTATAGGCCAGTCCTACAGCTATCTTTTTGACAGCGCAGAATCAGCCACCGCCGATATGGAAGACGGCATCCCCGATGATTACATCACCCGCTGGAACCTCTTCTGCAATGATTTCAGCTTCTTCTTCAAAGAGATTCCCAGCTACATAAACATCGTTCGCCTTCTCGGCGGCCTTGTTTGCACCGTTGCAACCGGCAAAAACTACATCAGCGAAGATTGCGTTGATGATATCGTCACCTCACTTTTCAGGTACAACACCATTGATTCCAACGGTCAGCTTCCCGGCTGTGTTTACACTCCCCTCCAGAAGTGCTCCGTTGCCGATATGGAAGAGTACGCAAGGGATAACTTCTATCGCTCCATTCCCTGCCAGGATGTTATAGGCGATGTCGGCGAAGATATGCTTTATTGCTTCAACTACTCCGCCTTCTCCTTCACCTATGACAATGCCGAAAACCTCTCCAAATTCATAAATGAGGTTGTTCTTCCTCAGACCGAGGCAGAAAAGGTTGTTCTTGTTCCCATGAGCATGGGTGCCTCCGTTGTAAGCGCTTATCTCCACGACCACGGCACCGAGGGCAAGGTAGCCCGCGTTGTCAGCATAGTCGGCGCATGGTACGGCAGCGATGTTCTTGCCGACCTTGCCGAGCTCAAATATTCCCCCGACGCCCCCGATATGCTTTACAACGGCATCGTTGCCGACCTTGTAGGCCAGCCCTGGGGCAACCTTATTAACCTTGTTCTTCGCATTATGCCCAAGCAGACCCTTCGCAACATCATTGACGAGATTCTCGGCTCCATAGTTGACAACCTTCTTGCCAAGACTCCCTCACTTATGGGCCTTGTTCCCTGCGACAGATACCCCGATATAAGAAAGAATGTTCTTGAAAAGAACTCCGGTGCCGCTTACATTCTTCCCCAGACCGACAAGTATCAGGAGTGCCAGAGCGGACTTAAGGACAGACTTTTAATGCTCAACAAGGATTACGGCGTAGAGTTCTATTTCATCGCAGGCTACGGCCTTAAGTTCGGCGGCTTCAGCAGCGATTATGAGTTCTTCCAGTTCTTCCAGAGCGCAGACACCACCAACTCCGATGAAATCATTCAGATTTCCTCCACAGTTCCCGGCTCCACATTTGCAAAGGCCGGCACTGCACTCAGCGACGAATATCTTGCCGGCAAGGATGCCAAGTACATCACCCCCGACAAGTCAGTTGATGTTTCCACCAGCATTTTCCCCGACAACGCATGGCTCTTCTACGGCCAGAAGCACGAGCTTGAAAACAACAACACCGCTCTTGCCCTTGCATTTGACCTTGCCACCGGCAAAATCACAAGCGTTGAAGACGGCGAGGACACCTACCCCCGTTTCAACAACTCAAGAGATGTTAAGAAGCTTAAGAGAGATTACATCCCCGATCTTGAAAAGTGGCTTGCTGAAAACACTCCCACTGCCGACCAGCAGGCTCTTATCGAAAAGAACACCGCAGCCGTTAACGATATGATGGCAAGAACCCTCAACGACCGCGAAGCTGACGATAAGATAATCAATGATTATTATGATATGCTTGTAAGCCTCGGCGTTTACACCGAGGGTGAGCCCAACAAGGCCGAAGAGGTTCTCGGCGTTGTTCTCGGCGGTTTAAACAATGTTGTTTACAAGGTTGTGGGCGCAAGAGGATTCTCCGATTTCATCAATTCTCTTATCTCTGCCCTTGCCTGATTGATTAGGCGCATAAAGCTTTCCCCCGATATGGTAACATATCGGGGGATTTTTTATCCGAGTATTTTCTTAAGATATTGGCCGGTGAAGGATTTTTTAACCTTTGCAACCTCTTCCGGCGTTCCGCAGGCAACAATCCTGCCGCCGCGGTCGCCGCCCTCCGGCCCCAAATCAATAATATGGTCGGCGCACTTAATAACATCAAGATTATGCTCAATAACTACAACCGTGTTGCCCGCATCGGCAAGTCGCTGCAAAACACCTATAAGGCAGCGAACATCATCGGTGTGAAGCCCGGTGGTGGGCTCGTCAAGAATATAGCAGGTGTTGCCCGTGGCGGTTCTTGCAAGCTCGGTTGCAAGCTTCACGCGCTGAGCCTCGCCGCCGGAAAGCGTGGTTGCGGACTGGCCGAGCTTAACATAGCCGAGGCCGACATCCTTAAGAGTTCTGAGCTTTTTGCAGATTTTTTGCTGATTTTCAAAGAACTTTACGCTCTCTTCAACCGTCATTT
>JAZUJM010000160.1:0-4165 GCA_045642785.1 Acutalibacteraceae bacterium
AAATTCATCATAATTAATTATTCGGAATTTTTTCCGGAAAGATGTGATTTTTGCCCCCATATCAGCAGATACATCATTGCTGTGAGAATATCATTTGCCGAAGGTAAGCATTATTAAAAAACGCACTTTTGTCTGCAAAGACAAAGTGCGTTTTTTGGCCTGCCCGGAGGGATTCGAACCCCCGTTCTTCAGAATCGGAATCTGCTGCGTTATCCAACTGCGCCACGAGCGGAAATATCTGATTTTATATAACGATTGAGATTATAGCAAAGTGAACCGAAAAAATCAACACTTAAAAGTCGATTTCGGCATTTATGCAACAGCGGGTTGCTTGCGAAATACATAATGTAATGTTATGATAGAATAAAAAGCGGTGAGGTAAACAAATGGAAACGAAAAATGTTTTATATGAACTCAGAACAAAGAATAAAATGACACAGGATGAGCTGGCGGAGAAGGTGTTTGTTACCCGTCAGGCGGTTTCCCGCTGGGAAAACGGCGAAACGGTACCGAATTCCGAAACATTAAAATTGCTTTCCCGGATTTTCAATGTTTCCATAAACACTTTACTCGGTTCTCCGCAAACGCTGATTTGCCAATGCTGCGGTATGCCTTTGGAGGATTCGATCATCAGCCATAACGCCGACGGCTCTCTGAACGAGGACTACTGCAAATGGTGTTATGCCGACGGAACATATACCTACAGCAATATGGATGACCTGATAGAGGTTTGCGTAAAGCAAATGGCAAATGAGAATTTCACCGAGGAGCAGGCGCGTTCATATATGAAAAAAATGCTGCCCGGGCTTGATTATTGGAAACGGTATGAAGAACTCGGCGATAACGGGGAATTTGAAAAATTCAAAATGCAGCTGATTGACGAAATCAACGCCCTTCATATTGACGGAATGCCGAAGGTGGAAAAGCTCAACGCGCTTGTGGGGCAGTTTGTTAACCTTGAATACCGGCTGCCAAACGGAGCTTATGTCAAATTCTTAAATGACGGAACAACATACCTCGGCAATCAGCTTGAATGTGAGTTTGACAAAGAACTCTGCTTCGGTGTGCTTGCCAATATGGATTTTATTATGGTGTGCACATATGGCGCAGGGGGAGAAAACCCGGAACTGATTCTGTACAAAAAAAGATGATTTGCCGAACAACGGCGTTAAACCCGTATGGTTATACCGACCGTACGGGTTTTATTATTTTCTTTATAAATTTAAGGTTGCAATACCGGGGAAAAAAGAATAGAATATAAAAGTATGCGATTTTAGGAGGGAATAAAATGAAAATGATTCCGCTTGACCTTGAAACCCTTATCCGCGAAAAGGATATTGACGGCTTAAAGGCGCTGCTTCTTTCAAAGCTGCCCATAATCGCGGCGGCGGCTGCCATGCTGATTTTCGGCTTCTGGATTGCAAATCTTATAGGCAGGCTTGTTGTCAAGGGCCTCAGGGCAAAGGGCGTTGACCCGTCTATACATAATTTTATAAGGACAATAATAACCCTTGTGCTAAAGCTCGGGATTCTGCTTTCGGCGCTTTCCGCAATCGGAATCAATGTTAACACCTTCATTGCCGCTTTGAGTGCAGCGGGCGTTGCCGCCGGCCTCGGCCTGCAGGAAAGTGTGAGCCAGTTCGCCAGCGGAATACTAATTCTTATCAACAAGCCGTTCCGCAGCGGAGATTTTATTGAGCTTGAAAATGTGAGCGGCAAGGTGCTTGAAATAAAGTTTATGTATACCACCCTTATAACACTTGATAACAAGCGCGTTATTGTGCCCAACTCCCACATAACCACAAGCAACCTCATCAATTACAATGCCGAGCCGCGCAGAAGAATTGACCTTGTTTATGCCATTTCATACAAGGCGGATATAGCACTTGCCAAGGCGGTGCTGGCTCAGGTTGCCGACAACACGGAGCTTGTGCTCAAAGACCCGGCCCCGGTTATCGCCGTAAAGGAGCACGGGGCAAGCTCGGTTAACCTTGCCTGCTATGTGTGGTGCAACGGCAGCGATTACTGGGATCTTCTCTATTATATGCAGGAGAAGGTCAAGCTCGCTTTTGATGAGGCGGGCGTGGAAATACCCTATGAGCAGCTTGATGTTCATATTGATAAGGAGTAAAAGAAAATGTCCGAACTACTGATTAAGCTTTTTGTTAAGGATTATGAGAACACCCAAAGTGCAAAGGTCCGCAACGCCTACGGGGTGCTCAGCGGCATGGTGGGCATTGTTCTTAACATCATTCTGTCGGTTTTTAAAATCATATTCGGTAAATTAACAGGCAGTATTTCAATAATCGCCGACGGCGCCAACAACTTCTTTGATGCGGGTTCATCGGTTATCAACCTTGCGGGGTTCAAGATTTCCGGCAAGCCTGCCGACAAGGACCACCCCTTCGGCCACGGCAGAATAGAATATGTTTCCGCTCTTTCACTCGCATTTTTGATTATTGTTATGGCGGTTGAGCTTTTTAAATCCTCATTTGACCGTTTCAGCGGCGGTGAGGCAGTCACATTCAGCGTTCCCGCCGCCGTGGTGCTTGTCTGCTCCATCTTAGGCAAAATGTGGCTTGCTTATTTTAACAGCAAGGTAGGCAAAAGGATAAATTCCGTTGCGGTTGATGCCGTTGTCAAAGACAGCATCGGCGATATTGCGGCTACCACGGCTTCGCTTATTGCCCTTGTTGCCTCAAAATTCACCGCTCTGCCCGTGGATGCCTTTATGGGCTGTGCGGTTGCCCTGCTTGTGCTTTTTGCCGGAATCGGAATAATAAAGGATACCATGGGCCCCATGCTCGGCGAACCGCCCCCGGTTGAAACCGTCAGGCAGATGGAAGAGCTTGTTATGAGCTTTGACGGTATTCTCGGAATCCACGACCTTGTAGTTCACACCTACGGCACCTCCAGAATATTCGCCTCCCTCCATGCCGAGGTTGACTCCGCCGTTGATGTTCTGGTAAGCCACGATATTATTGACAATGCCGAAAAAGCGGTGCTTGATAAGCTCGGCATTGAGGTGACGATTCACCTTGACCCGATAAACACAAGCGACGAAAGGGTGAGCCTCTTCAGAGAGGAAACGGCGGCGTTTGCAAAGCAGATAGACGAAAAGCTCACCGTTCACGATTTTCGCATTGTTGAGGGGCCTACCCACATAAATCTGATTTTTGATGTGGTTCTTCCGTTTGATGTTGATATTAAGGAGGAAGAGCTTAAAACGAAAATCACCGCCATGGTTAAGGAAAAACACCCCGACTGCTTTACGGTTATCACCGTGGACAGAAGCTATGTGTAAGCCATTTGTCAAAATAAACAAATAAGTATTTGCCTTTTCGTTTAAATTTGTCGCCGTAATTTTTCGAAAACGCTTTTAAAAAAAGGATAAATATTGTAGAATAAAGAGGAAGTTTACAAGATAACAGAGGAGGAATTTGCAATGCCCGAATACAGCGAATTTGATTCCCTGCCGGTCGGCAAGCTCGGACTTATCGTTCTGCCCGGCTGTGAGGAAATCGGAGCAAAAATCGACAACTACCTTGTTAAATGGAGAGCCGACAGAGAAAATGACCATAAGGATAATGTATCATTTCGCGGCTATCACAAGGATTCCTACCTTATAAAAGCGAATTTCGCCCGTTTCGGCACAGGCGAGGGCAAGTGCGTTATCGGCGAATCCGTTCGCGGCTTTGATATTTTCATCGTTTGCGATATGTTCAACCACGGCGTAACCTACGATATGTACGGCTACGAAAATATCCCCATGAGCCCCGATGACCACTTTGCAAACTTAAAGCGTGCCATAAGCGCCATTGCGGGCAAAGCAAGAAGAATAACCGTCATTATGCCCATGCTTTACGAGGGCAGGCAGCACAAGCGCTCCGGCCGTGAATCACTTGACGCCGCCGATATGCTTCAGGAGCTCTGCGTTCATATGGGCGTTGACAACATCATCACCTTTGACGCTCACGACGCCAGAGTGCAGAACGCCATTCCGCTTGACGGCTTTGAAAATGTTCAGCCCGTTTATCAGATGGTTAAGGCAATCTGCAACACCGTGCCCGACCTTAAAATTGACAAAGACCACCTTATGATAATCTCCCCCGATGAGGGCGGTATGCACCGCTGCATTTAAAGTCGGATCGTAGCCATGTCGTTC
>JAZUJM010000161.1:0-3723 GCA_045642785.1 Acutalibacteraceae bacterium
CCGCTTGGGCCTCCGACTTCGATAACCTCGGCAAGCACATCTTTAAGATATTTCATACTGAAGTCGCTGTATGATGACCTTACGCCGTGATTTGCCGCAAGCTCATCATTGTAATCATTAATATGATAAACCCTTATGCCCTGCATACCGTAGGTGTAATGGGTAACCGTGCCGGAAAACTTTATGTTTTCAATGCTTATCTTGCCGGTGGTATTATTTTTTGCCACGGTAAAATTAAGCATACCGCCGAGCATTCTTGAAGCTCTGTTCTGTGCGGAAATAAAATTGCCGAGCGAGTAGGCAACAAGGGTCTGCCTGCCGTCGGAGGCGGTGAGCACATCAACGGGCTGAATCACATGGGGATGATTGCCTATTATTATATCCGCACCCCAGTCGGCAAGGCGCTGTGCCGTTGTCAGCTGTGAATCCGTGGGGGTGTTGGTGTATTCCTCACCCCAATGGGCATTTATAACAACAACATCGCCTATTTTTCTTGCCTCGGCAATCTTGATTTTGATAAGGGTTTCATCATTCTGTTAAACAAGCACAACCTCGGTATCAGACGGCAGGCTGAGGCCGTTTGTCTGCTCCGTGAAGCCGAGATAGGCAAAGGTTACCCCGTTTACCGTGTTGGTGGGAATGGTAAAATCCTTCATATTAAGATATGCGCCGGTGGTTATGGCCTTTTTGCCCTTCCAATAGTTTATTGCCGAAATAAGGCCGCTTTCGCCTTTATCAAGCGAATGGTTTGTGGCAATATTGAAAACATCAAAGCCTATTTTAAGCATTTCTTCGCCGAGCTCAACGGGGGAATTGAAGCAGGGATAGGACGAAACGCCGTGCTCGGTGGAAATTATGGTTTCCTGATTGAGAATGGCAACATCCGGTTCCTCGATATATTTTGCGATTTTTTCATAAGCATAGCGAAAATCGTAGGTGCCGTTGTCGCTTCTCTGCTGAGCCTGCTGATAAATAACATCGTGAATAAGGTTATCACCCACCGCAACAAAGCTCACACGCGATACCGCTTCGGTGGCGGGAACGGAGCTTTCCGATTCAAGCAGACCGAATTTGTCAATCAGATTCTCACTTTGTCCGGCAGAAAGTTCCTCGTTTTTTTGCTGCTTCTGGCTTACCGAAACAACGCCGAGTGAAACAATAACAAATGCAAAAAGCACCACAAAAAGAGTGCTGAGACCTTTTTTCATTTTTCGCTCCTTAGTCTAAAGTAATTTTGCCGAGCTTGCCGCCCCTGTATTCATCAAGAAGCATTACCGAGGCGCGAACGGTATCCGCCTCGCCGCGGCTGACAAGCATTCCGCGTTTTTTTGCAATGAGTTCAAGCAGCTCATAGGGCTCAAGCTCTTCAAAATCCGTTATTTTATACCTTTCGGTCAGGCGGTCGGCATAGCTGCGCTTAAGCACAGCAAGAAGCCTTACCGCTATATCCTCGGTGTCAAGAATTTCATCCTTAACCGAGCCGGTGAACGCAAGCTTGAAGCCGACATCCGGGTCGTCAAACTTGGGCCAGAGAACGCCGGGGGTGTCAAGCAGTTCTATTCCGCTGCCTATGGCAAACCATTGATTGCTCACGGTAACACCGGGGCGGTCGGCAACCTTGGCGCGGTATTTGCCCGCCATTCGGTTGATAAATGATGATTTGCCCGTGTTGGGGATACCCACCACCATAACACGCAGCGCTTTGCCCGCCATTCCGCGAGCCTCATTCTGCTTTATTTTTTCGCCGAGTGCCTCCTTAACGGCGGCAGGGAATTTGTCAAGCCCCTTTCCGCTGCGGCAATCCACCGCAAGGGCGGTAACTCCCTTTTCCCTGAGCTCGCGAAGCTTGCGGGCGGTGGCGTTTTCATCGGCAAGGTCGCACTTGTTGAGCAGAACTATACGCGGCTTTGAGCCGAGAATGGAATCCAGCTCCGGGTTGCGGCTGCTCTCCGGCACTCTGGCATCAACAAGCTCGCAAACGCCGTCAACAAGCTTTAAATTTTCTTTTATCAGTCTTCTGGTTTTTGCCATATGGCCGGGAAACCATTGAACTGTTTTATTACCTATTCCGTCACTTTGTTTTACTTTTTCCATACCTGATTAAATTTCCGCAATATGGGCGTCAAATCCGGGTGAAAGCTTAACCATAACCTTGCCCATAACATATTTTGTATTTATAAAGCCCACATTGGGGTCGCGGCTGTCGGTGGAGTGAAGGCGGTTGTCGCCCATGCAGAAAACGCAGTTTTCGGGCACCGTGCAGGGGAAAACCATTCCTCTGTTTACCGTGGTGGGGTCGGCAATATAATTTTCGTGAAGAAGCTCACCGTCAACGGTAACATCGCCCGTTTCAAAATCAATATCAACTGTCTGACCGGCGGTGGCGATAACGCGCTTGATAAGTGTTTTATCGTATCCGTCGCCCCCGGCGGCAATAACAACTATATCGCCGTATTTCGGGTTTTCAAATCCGGCGGTGATAAGCACACGGTCTTTGTCATAAAGAGTGGGATTCATTGAGCCGCCGTCAACAACCACGGTTCTGAAAAGGAAAGTGAAGCAAAAAGCGATTGTTACCGCGGCAGTTGCGAAAATGGAAAATATTTCAAACAAAAAGGTTGCAATCCCCTTTTGCGCCTTGCTGTTTAAGAACATCATCATTCCTCCCCGTACAATTTCCGGTTACCGGCAGGGAAAAGCCTTATAAGCGCCTTGCCGAGAATATAATCCTCATCAATAAAGCCTATTGAGGATGAACGGCTGTCAAGTGAATCGTTCCGGTTGTCGCCCATAACGAAGACCTTGCCCTCCGGCACCACAAGCGGAAATTCAACATCATAGCAAAGGTGGGTGGGCTCTTTTATGTAGCTTTCTTCAAGCCTTTCGCCGTTAACGAAAACAATGCCCGCTCCGAAATCAATATTGACCAGGTCGCCCTCAACGGCAATAACACGCTTGATAAGCGGAACATTCTTTTTCCACGGCTGGGTGATTATGACGATATCTCCCCTTTCGGGGCCGGAGGCCTTGACAAAGGCACTCACAATCAGCCAATCGCCGTTTGAGCAGGTGGGCTGCATTGAATCGCCGTCTACCCCGACGGCTCTGAAAACAAATGTGAAAAGCAGAAGCACGATTATTATTGCGGTTTTGGCCGAATCAATAACCTCCAGCACTATTTCGCCAAAGGTAAGCTTCTCCTTTTCTTCGGCCTTTGTTTCCTCTTCCCGTGCAAAATCAACACGGTATTCGCTGATTTTATTCAAAATATCACCGTCTTTCCCCAAAGAAAATGATTGCCGCAAAAAGCAGAAAAGGGTGTAACACTTTTTGTTACACCCTCACTCCGATTATTTTTCTTTAACGATAAGCTCTTTAACCTTAGCAGCCTTACCGACTCTGTCTCTGAGGTAATAAAGCTTGCCTCTGCGAACGCGGCCGTATCTTACGAGCTCAACCTTAACAACGTTGGGTGAATGCACGGGGAATACTCTTTCAACGCCGACACCGTAGGAAACTCTGCGAACGGTGAATGTCTCTGAAATGCCGGAGCCGCGGCGGGCGATAACGATGCCCTCGAAGACCTGTATTCTCTCTTTGTTGCCTTCACGGATTTTTACGTGGACCTTAACTGTTGAGCCGATAACGATTTTGGGAGCTTCGGCTTTGATGGAATCCTGAGCGATGAGCTTGAGTGCGTCTGCCATTTCTTTTTCCTCCAAT
>JAZUJM010000162.1:0-5431 GCA_045642785.1 Acutalibacteraceae bacterium
ATAGCCCTCTGCCATCTCAAGGTAGCGAACGCCCTTGAGCTTGGTGCCGTACATTGTGCCGACCTGAGAGCGGAGACCCTTGCCGAGGTCTTCAAGGCCTGCGCCGACTGAAAGGCCGTCATCCGAAAAAGCGGACTGGGAGCGGCCGTAAACTATCTGAAGGAAAAGCTCGCGCATGGCGGTGTTGATGGCGTCGCAGACAAGGTCGGTGTTAAGAGCCTCAAGAATGGTTTTGCCGGGGAGAATCTCTGCCGCCATTGCCGCGGAGTGAGTCATGCCGGAGCAGCCGAGGGTTTCAACAAGTGCTTCCTCGATAACACCGTTCTTGATGTTGAGGGAGAGCTTGCAGGCGCCCTGCTGGGGTGCACACCAGCCCACACCGTGTGTGAAACCGGAAATGTCTTTGATTTCATATGCCTTGACCCACTTGCCCTCTTCGGGGATGGGTGCGGGGCCATGGTTGGGACCCTTTGCAACGCAGCACATGTTCTGAACGTCGTTGGTATAGTTGATCATGTTGTTACTCCTTTCAAAGAGTTAAAATTAAGCCTTAGATATTCTATACTAAATTGGATTTAATATCAAGTGGAAATTTGCACAAGTTAAAATGAGCGGGCAGAGGCATTTTTATTTGCTTTTGTTTTTGTTTTCTTTCCATGCCTTAAGCTCAGGCTGCCACAAATCCTTTGTCATAATAATCGCACCCACAATGGAGATGACTATGGTAACAAACATAAGCGTGCCCACTATCATTGAGGGGGCAAAGAGCAGCACGATGATTCCGCCGAGCACGGGGGCAATGGCAAGGCGCCAATGCTTGTAAAAATAGCTTGCACCCAAAGCACCGAACAGAGCGGGGAGCACCTGCTCAAAGGCGACCTTGGTAAGTGAGCCCTCGGCGGTGAGCTTGGGAAGGGCGGGGGCGAAAAGGAGCACGCCCACGGCGATAATAACCGTTGTGGTGATAGAGGAAACGCCGATTGCTATTGTGCTGAAAATTTCACCCTCTTCGGTGTTGGCGCGAACCTTTGCGTTTTCCATGGCGGCAAGGCCGCAGGGGAGCTTTAAGTTTGAAATGTTGCCGGTAACAAAGCTCAGGTAGGTGCCGCCCGCGCCGAGCATGGGCACATAGGTAACAGCCTCAATAACACCCACGGGCCAGTAGAGAATGAGCAGGGGGGGCAGAATTTTGCCGAGCACGCCGAGCTGAGGCCAGGTGCTTAAATAAATGGAAATCATTATGGGAACCGAATAAAGAACAAGAAGGCCGGCGTAGTTCCACACGGTGCCCCATTGATGAATTTTATCAAAATATGTTTTCATTCCCGTTCCCTCCTTATCTCCACACAAAGTTTGCAATCTCGGCGGGTGCAACTGTCGAAATAAGCATTGCGGCACCCATTGCAACAAACATACTTACGGGCATTGCAAAGGGTTCAAGCTTTGTCAGGTTGAATTTTGAGCAGAGCTTCATAAGCAGAAGCATTACAACTATCGCAACAATAAGCACGCTCACGCTCATAACTCCGGCGCTTGCGGTGCTTTTAACATTGCCGTCGGTGCCGGCAATGGCCCTTGCGATGAAGGCGGAAATTATACCGATAAATGCCGCGGCGGAAATGATATCGCCGAGCTCTTTGGTTTTGTCGTTTTTATTGATTGTTGCGCCGAGCTTGTTCTGAAGCTTTTTGCAAACAAAGGGCAGGAAAAACAGCGGGAAGCCCGCGCCGATTGTCATTGCCCATGCTATTGTTGAAAATGCCTCGGGGTTTGTAACCGATTCATTCAGCGAACCGCCGAGCACGCCCAGAGCACTTTCGGCGGCAACGGTTTCATAGGCAAGGTTGCCGATAACGGAAAGCCTTATCCACGGAAGAACGATGCCGAGAGCGTTTGCAAGAACGATAACGGTAACAAGAATTGAGAGTGCGGGTGCGATGGTGAACAGAATTGAGGAAATGACGGTGCTTTTTAATTTCTCTTTCTCAATGCCGAGTTCTTTGGCTCTTTTCCACGATTTGACAACAAAGAACAGCGACTGTGCGATGATGAAAACTATCACCACAGAGGCGATTCCGTACATTACGGGGGATTCTTTAAAATCCAAACATACCCTTCCTTTCGTGCGAAAACTCGCATAGTAATAAAAATCTTATCATAAAATTTTGCAGTTGGCAATAAGAATATGAATATTTCCGCTTGCCCTGCGGCTTAATAAATGGTATAATTAAGCAAATTAATCGGAAAGGATGAATTTATCTTGTTAAATCAGCTTGCACTTGCGGTTGATGTCAGCTTTTTTGACCGCTTCCTTAACGCGGATATCAGCGCTTTTGAATGGGTGCAGAGTATCCACGCCTCCGGCATTTCCGCCGTTCTCACCCCTCTTCTTAAAATTATTACCCTCCTCGGTGAGGCGGGAATAATCTTCATTCTTTGCGCCTTCGGCCTTTTCCTTACCAAAAAGTACAGAAAAGCCGGTGTTGCAATCATTGTTGCCCTGCTTGTTATGGAGGTTCTCAACAACCTTATCATCAAGGATTTCTTTTCACGCCCCCGCCCGTTCAACCTTTATGACGATCAAAAGCTCGGCATTCTGAGGGAGCAGTATCAATGGTGGGCAGAGCGCTATTCCTTCCCCGATATAGTTTCGCGCCCGTCAAGCTGGTCCTTCCCCTCCGGCCACTCCTCCTCCGCTTTTGCGGCGGCAATGGCGGCAATGTGTGCCTCCAAAAAAGCAAAGGTCGGCGTTCCGATTTTTGTGCTTGCGGCGATAATGGCATTCTCAAGAGTATATGTTGAGGTTCACTATTTCAGCGATGTTGCCTTTGGTGCAATAGTGGGCATTATCTACGGAATTATCGGCTGTGTTATAGTCAATCTTCTGTGGAATCACACCCCCCTCGGCAAAAAGGTTGATGAAATCGTTGATAAAATAACATCAAAATTCTCAAAGAAAGCGTAATTTAAAAAGCCCTTCGGATATTTTCGGAGGGCTTTTTATGACAATCTGACAAAACGGGAGGAAGTTATGTTAATTTTCAGAAGAATTGCGGCGATTATTCTTGTTGTCATTGCCGCCCTCGGCTTTAATTTTTCCGCTTCTCAGCTTTCAGCCGACGGGGCAAAGGCCACAACCGAAAGGGATTACTGTTTTGACGACGACAGGCTTCTTATCGGCGGCTACAATTTTGATATGAGCCACGCCGATGAAGCTCATGTAGGTTATGTAAAAGAGGCGGGGATAGATTTCCTTATCACCGGCGTTAATGAGGATTTCCTAAACCTCTGCGATGAAAAGGGAATCGGTGTTATTGCCGCCGGCTACAATGTGCCTTCCCTTTACTATGAGGGCGACACTTCAAGCTGGTACACAATAAGCCCCGACACCTATAAAGACCACGCCTGCCTTTGGGGCGACGACCTTATTGATGAACCCGTTGCCTCAATGTTCCCGGAACTCGGCAGGGTTACCGATTATTACTATGCCCACACCGAGGGCAAGCTGCCCTATATCAACCTTTTCCCGAACTATGCCAATGAGGAGCAGCTCGGCACCACAAACAACAACATTATTTTCAGCAAGCTTCTTGACCCGTTCATTATGAATGAAAACTATGTGCTTTCAATGAACAAAAAGGAGTTTTCGCTTTTCGGCTCTCTTGCGGAGAAATTTGCAAAAACAAGGGATTATGTTGACCCGTCAACCGCCCGCTATGTTGACCATGTGGAGCAGTACATCAACAACATTGATGTTGATTATATTTCGGTTGACTACTATCCGCTCAACAACAACGATGAAACAACGGCAATCTGGCTGCGCAACCTTGATATTCTTGCTCAGGCCTGCAAAAAAACGGGCAAAAAGCTTTGGGTCATCACTCAGGCTGCCGGCTTGCAGGAGGGCCCGCGCTACTGCGACACGCCCGAGGATATCCGCTGGCAGGTTTACACCTCGCTTGCCTTCGGCACAAGGGCGATAATCCACGCCTGCTACGACAGCGGCTGGTGGGACAGAGATTCCCATATGATTAATGCAAACGGCGAAAGAACCGACACCTATTATGCCGTTCAGAAGGTCAATGCCGAGATTGCTCCGTTTGCCGGTATCTATGCCGATTATGATTATATCGGCACCTTCCTTGAAAATCCGTATCTGGCAGCGGGCACTTCAAGCGGTTATCTTACCCCGATGGATGAAGATGCGGGCTGTGAAATCAAAAGCGAGTCACCCATCCTTGTCGGCTGCTTCAAGGGCGAACAGGGCAGGGCATTCAGCATTGTTAATATGCACGAAACAGGCAATGACGAAAGCGCACATTTCGTTGCCGAATTTGACGGCGCAACCGAGATAACATATTACAGAAAGGGCATTTCACACACCGTTTCGGGCGACACCCTCGGCCTGACCCTCGAAAATGAAGAGGGAATCTATGTAACCGTTAGGTATTAAGAAATACAAATCCGAAAATGAAGTCGGGGCTGACACACGATTATTTCGTAATGTGTCAGCCCTTTTTGATTGCGGAGGCTTTTTCATTTGCTTTACAGGAGAAAATACAGAGTAGCGCGGGATGGCCGCATCCCGCCGGATTTTAAATCCGGTTTTGACTTATCCGGTCGGCGTATCAAATTGGGAAAGTGAACTTATAAAACTCCTTTGATTTGCAAAAGTGATACTTTTATCTTCAAAAATGAATCTTGACTTTATCGGATTTATTAATTATAATGGCAAAAACAAATTAAAGGGGGCGGACAAAATGACAGTAACGGTATATGAACAGCATAATATTATTACCCGAAGTGCCGTTTTGCCTGCGTTGATATAATTATACAGACAGAATATTTTTAAGGCACTTCCGTTTCGGAGGTGCCTTTTGTATTAGGGAGGAACAAAAATGCTTACTCATAATGGTACACAAACTATATATACAGAAAGACTTGTTTTAAGACGGTTTACAGTTGACGATGCACAGGCGATGTATGACAATTGGGCAAATGATGAACGAGTAAGCAGATTTTTGTCTTGGAGTCCTCACAAATCTTCCGAAGAAACAAAACAGCTTCTTGAAGGTTGGTGTGACGCTTATAAAAACGATACTACATATAATTGGGCGATAGAATTTGGCGGAACCGTTATCGGCAGTATCAGCGTTGTTGAAATAAAAGAGCGACATGAACGGGCGGAAATCGGATACTGTATGGGTTATGCTTATTGGAACAAAGGCATTATGTCCGAAGCGGCAAAAGCTGTTATCGACTATCTTTTCAGGGAAGTCGGTGTGAATCGTATCGACATTTCTCACGCTGTAAAAAATCCCCCTTCCGGCAGGGTTGCCCAAAAATGCGGTCTAACCTATGAAGGAACTAAGAGAGAATTTTTCAAGCCCTCATCCGGCGAATTTCTTGATATATCTTATTACGGTATTCT
>JAZUJM010000163.1:0-2697 GCA_045642785.1 Acutalibacteraceae bacterium
CGCAGGGCAGAGATGAATGTTCCCCCCTCAAGAAAGGCAAAGGTTTATATTGTTTCGGCATATAAAGACACCTTCTCAAAGGCCGGTGTGTTTATGCAGAAGCTTGCCGGAGCCTCCGAGGTTTCGGTGGTTGATGAATTCAGCGATGATAAGGCAGTTTGCATAGTTACCGCCGACGCTAAGATTTACATTCCCATGGGCGACCTCATTGATTTTGAGGCTGAAAAAGCAAGGCTCAACAAAGAGCTTGAAGCTGCTCAGAAGGATCTTGACTTTGTTAACAACAAGCTCAGCAACGAAAACTTTGTTGCAAGAGCACCGCAGAATGTTGTTGCCGCTCAGCGTGAGCAGGCCGTAAAGCTCGGCGAAAAAATAGCAATGCTCAAAGAGAGCATAGCAAAGCTTAACTGATTCAAAAAAAGAGCTCATCTTTTACAGATGGGCTCTTTTCGGAGAATAAAGGTGAAAAGATGAATTGTAATGAAGCAATAGAGTATATTCATTCCCTGGGCAGATTCGGAATAAAACCCGGCCTTGAACGGGTGAAGGAGCTTTGCGCCCTGCTCGGCGAACCGCAGAAAAGCCTTAAATTCATCCATGTTGCGGGCACCAACGGCAAGGGCTCAACCTGCACCATGATATCCGAAATCTTTCACAAGGCGGGCTACACCGTGGGGCTTTACACCTCGCCTTATGTTGTTGATTTTCGCGAAAGAATGAAGGTCAACGGCAGAATGATAGACCCGTATGAGCTTGCCAAAACCGTGCAGAAGGTGAAAACAGCGGTTGAAAAGCTCAACGCAAAGGGGATGGAGCCCACCGAGTTTGAGGTTATTACAGCTGCTGCGTTTCTGTTTTTCAAAAATGCCGGGTGTGATTTGGTTGTGCTTGAGGTCGGCCTCGGCGGCAGATTTGACGCTACCAACATAATTGACACTCCGCTTGTGAGCGTTATTGCCTCAATCTCAATGGACCACACCGAAATTCTCGGCGATACCCTTGCGAAAATAGCCTTTGAAAAGTGCGGAATAATCAAAAACGGCGGTGTAACCGTTACTTACCCCGAGCAGAGCTCAGAGGCTTTGGAAGTAATTAAGCAAAGCTGTGCCGAAAAAGCAAACCGCCTTGTTGTTCCCGGGCTTGATGAAGTGAAAATAAACAAAAGTGATGCATTCGGCACCGTCTTTACCTACCGTTCACTTGAAATATTCATTCCGCTCACCGGCATTCATATGGTTAAAAACGCAATCACCGCCATTGAGGCAGTAATGGCTGCTTCCGCCTTCGGCTTCAATGCAGGGGATTCCGCAATAATTGAGGGCATTGCCGCCTCTGCAATGCCTGCAAGGCTTGAGGTGCTTCGCAAAAAGCCGCTTGTTATCCTTGACGGCGGCCACAACGAGGGCTGCGGCAGAGCGCTTGCGGATTATATAAAGGCTTATCTGCCCGGCAAAAGGATAGTGGCCCTTTGCTCCATGATGGCGGATAAGGATTATCCCCGCTATCTTCAGCTTACAGCGCCTTTGTTTGAAACCTTTATCGCCTCAAAGGCAAGTGTTCCCAGAGCTTTAGGCGCAGAGGAACTTAAAGCCGAGGCTTCAAAATACTGCAAAAACGCTTTTTCGGTTGCCGACCCTCTTCATGCGCTGAAATTTGCCGAAAGCATAGTTGAGGAAAATGATGTGCTTCTGGTTTGCGGTTCATTCTATTTTGCAGCCGATATCCGTGAGGATTTATTAAATTTTTAGTGCTTGTCCCGTTTCAACAATTTTTTCGGTTCCCATCCGTTATTATATCGGATGGGAACTTTTTTATTTATCGGAGGAATTATATATGTCGGTTAAAATATTATCTTCGCCGGTAAGGCTCAGCGTTATTCTTTCGGGTGAACTGGACCACCATTCCGCCGCCGCCATGAGGGCGGAGGCTGACCGTGCAATTCTGAGCTCACGCGCACCGACCGTCAGCCTTGATTTCGGCGCAATCAGCTTTATGGATTCATCGGGAATAGGCTTTGTTATGGGCAGATACCGCCTTGCAAACGCACGCGGTGCAGCGGTGGAGGTTACGAACTTAAGCAAAAAGCAGCTTAAGATTATGAAAATGTCCGGGCTCGAAAAGCTGGTATCATTAAAAGAAAAGCAGGAGGGAAAAAGATGAAAGCCATTAACACATTGAATATGAAAATTGAAAGCCGTTCGGTCAATGAAGCCTTTGCACGGGCGGCAGTTTCGGCTTTTTCCGCTCAGCTTGACCCGAATCTTGAAGAGCTTTCCGATATCAGAACGGCAGTCAGCGAAGCCGTAACAAACTGCATTGTTCACGCTTATCCCGATTCTGTCGGGGTTATTTACATAAGAGCGGAGGTTTTTGAAAACGGATTATTCCGGGTAAAAATACGCGACCGAGGGCGCGGAATTGAGGATGTGGAGCGGGCAATGGAGCCGCTGTTCACAACCCTCGGCGGCGAAAGGTCTGGACTCGGATTTTCGGTTATGGAAAGCTTTTCGGACAGGGTGCGCGTGCGCTCGGAGAAGGGCAGGGGAACCACCGTAACTCTTGATAAATATATCAGAGGGCGTGAAGCAAGCGATGACTGAAATTTCCGAGCGAAATGAAATGGTTGAAAAAAATCTCGGCCTTGTTCACACCTGTGCAAACAGGTTCAAGGGGCGGGGGGTGGAGTATGACGACCTT
>JAZUJM010000164.1:0-15016 GCA_045642785.1 Acutalibacteraceae bacterium
TTACGCCCCCGGAGTCCCGCAGCGGATTCCGTTCGTCTTATTCTTTATGGGCTTACAAATCAACATTAAAATCCGGCATGGCCAGTGTTTCGTAATCAATACCGAGGGCGGGGCAAACACTTTTGAGCACGGCTTTTGTTAATGCTTCTCTGCCTGCGGGTGTGTGTCAAAGGTGAAGCTTTCAACGCGGTCGGCATAGATATCCTCATGCTGTGCGGCGGTGTGTTCTTTTTCGCTTGCATTGCCGTCAGATTTAAGCGAATAATGATAAGCGGCGGTATAATTTACCCTTGCAAAAAACGAACCCGGCCCACCCGCGGAGCTGTAATTTTTAACGGTGAAATTCTTGCAGTTTGTTTCAAGCACAATGAAGGGTTCTGTTTCGTCATTGTGTTCAACCGTGATTCCGTCAATTAAAACATTTTCGATTTTGCCCACGCCGTCGGGAAAATCATTGTTGTCAAACAGCTTAACACGGCAGTTGCGGGCGGCGTCAAGGTTAATGGCACGGTTTCTGCATTTTCCCGAAACATTGCTTATTTCAACATTTTTGATTTTGTTGTGAACGCTCAGCAGGCGCACAAAACAATGGCAGAAATCGGAGTGAAGATTTTGGACGGTGATGTTTTCAATGGGGCCGTTTATTGTGTCAAAGCACTCCTGCCGCTGCATTGCGTCATCGGCATTCAGGGCAATAAAATCATCATTTGGCGAGCCGTATTCACCATAAAGGTTTTTGATTTCAAAGCCTTTGCAGTAGCCCGCAAGGTGAATCCCGTCCTGATTGGCGACTATTCTTTCGGAGGAAAACCTGATGTTTTCGATTTTAACATTTTCCGCTTCGCAAAAGCGTGTGTAATAACACAGAGCGTTTTTAAGAATCATACCGCTGAGCGAAAGATTTTTAACATTCCTGAAATTGAGCAGCACGCCGGTAGTTGCCGCCGGATCAAACAGGTCAGTGCCCCTGTCTTCTTTAAAGCAGTTACCGTCCCAGGTGCCGCCGCTTATGCTTATATCGCTGTTGCCGTTTCCCGTGTCGGCGTTTGTCAGAAGAAAATCCTTTCGCCCGGTCTGCGTGTGTTCCCTGCGAAAAAGCCTTGCGCCGCTGTCGGCGGTAATGTGGGTGTGAGAGTGCACTTTAAGCGTGTCGGCGAGCAGATAATCACCGGCAGGGATATAAATATTTCCGCCGCTTTCAAGCGCCGAATTGATTGCCGCCGAATCATCGGCAATACCGTTGCCGAGTGCTCCGAAGGCCTTTACATTAATAAAATCATTCATTTTTATCGCTCCTGTTTATCAGAAGGTAATTTTACTGAGGATAAGTATTTCAAGGAGAAAAACGCCGGAATGTGCGTGAAGTTCGCATTTTAAGGCATATAGGGTTCGAGTATCTCGTGGCTAAACAAATAATAACAAAAACATTATGGCTTTTCAAGGATTATTAGTTGCCGCGCCCTGCTGTTATCGTTGAAAAATTAATGCTTTTATGTTATAATAATTATAAATTAATATAAGCAGGTGTACTAAGATGGATAATACTCAATGGTTTAAGCAGGCAAAATACGGAATGATGCTCCATTGGGGGCTTTATACCCTTCTGGGAGGGGAATATAAGGGTGAACGGGTGCGCGATTATGCCGAATGGGCTCAGTCGTATTTTCAAATTCCGATTGCGGAATACGAAAAGCTGGCATCAGCCTTTAATCCGGTTTATTTTGATGCCGAGGAGTATGCTCTGACCGCAAAAAAGTGCGGGATGCAGTATATCGTTATCACAACAAAGCATCATGACGGCTTTGCAATGTATCATTCGCAGTGCGATAAATTCAATGTTTATGATGCCACCCCATTCGGGCGCGATGTTCTGGAGGAGTTTGCTTACGCCTGCAAAAAGTACGGGTTAAAGCTCGGTGTATATTATTCTCAGGATCTTGACTGGCATCATCCCCACGGCGGCGGCTATCTCTCTAACTATATGGGCAACAGCGGCACCACCTGGGATAACAGCTGGGATTTCACCGGGGAAAAGAATTTTGACATCTGCTTTGAAGAAAAAATACTGCCGCAGATAAAAGAAATAATGAGCAATTACGGCGATTTGTGCCTTGCGTGGTTTGATGTGCCCATGACAATTTCCGCCGCACAAAGTGAGCTCATTTACAAAACCGTAAAGGAGCTTCAGCCGGATTGCCTTGTTAATTCAAGGCTCGGCAACGGTAAATATGACTATGTTTCGCTCGGCGATAATGAAATACCCGAAAAGCTTGAAATTGACGAAAACAAAGACATTGATTACCGTGATATCGGCGGCTTCAAGCCCTCGCCGTTTTCGCTTTATGAAAGTGCCTGCACCCTCAATGATACATGGGGCTTTTCATATTACGACCACAACTGGAAATCGGCGCAGAAGCTTTCCGAAAACAAGGCACACTTAAATTCACTGGGCATAAATTATCTGCTGAATGTAGGGCCCGACCCGCTCGGCAGAATCCCGGTTGAGGCCAAAAGACTGCTTGAGGAGATAAAATGATTGGCTTAAAAAGAGGCACGGTTGCGCTTTATCCCCACGAAAAGGAATGGGAGAATGAAGCGAAGAACACAATTAAAAAACTGAAGGCAATTCTCGGCGATGCCGCGGCTGATATTCAGCACGTGGGCAGCACATCGGTTAAAACAATCTGTGCAAAGCCGATTATTGATATTGCAGTCGGTGTAAACGCCTTTGATGAAATACTTGAAAAGAAACAAATCCTTCTTGAAAACGGGTTTTATTTCAGAAACAGCAATATTGATAATCAGCTCCTTTTTGCCTGCGGCAGTTATTATGACGGCACGGGGGAGGAGCAGACCCATTTTATTCACGCCGTTATTTACGGCGGCAGAGAGTGGCAGAACTATCTGCTTTTCAGGGACTATCTGAATAAAAATATAAATGCCGCAAAGGAGTATGAAGCGTTAAAGCTTAAGCTTGCCGCCGAGTGCCCTGTTGACAGCGGGCGTGAGCATTATCTTGCCGGGAAGCAGGGGCTGATAAGTGCTTTGATTCGTGAGGCTCTTGTTGATAAATATCTCGGCAAAACCGTAAAAATCGTGATTGACAGACCAATGGGGTTTATACATAAAAAAGAAAAATACACTCTTGTTTATCCGGTGAATTACGGCTATATTCCGGGCGTTTACGGCGGCGACGGTGAAGAGCTTGATGTTTATCTTTTGGGCGTTGGTGAACCCGTTGAGGAATACACCTGTAAAATTATCGGTGCCGTGCTGCGAAAGAATGACTGCGAGGATAAACTGATTGCCGCCGCTGAGGGCGTAATCTTCACGGCGGAAGAAGCATATAAACAAATTGAATTTCAGGAGCAATGGTATAACACGGAAATGAAAATGGCGGAATAAGTACAGCCAATGCCGTCCCGTTTACGGCTTTTGAAACAAAATAAGGGGAATTTTTATTTACGGTATGAACGAATTATCCGAAATTTTCAAAGCCGCGAAAAGCGGCGATTACATAAAGCTTGAAAACAAAATATATGAGGTATCACCGGAGGACAGCTTTCATTTAAAGGGCTTCTTTTTCAGCAACACCGCCAAATTTGAAGAAAACCCCGAGGGTGAAAGATTCTGCCCGATTTACCTTTCGGAGAAGAGCAGCATCACCGTTGACGGTAACGGCGCTGTTGTGATGCTTCACGGAAAAATGACGCCGTTCATTTTTCACAAGTGCGGCAATATTGTTCTTAAAAATATCTGTTTTGACCACTACCGCCCCACAATGAGCGAATTTACCGTTGCCGAAAGCGCACCGGGCTATGCCGAAATCAGAATAAATGAAGAGTTTATTTACAGAACGGATGGCAATATGCTGTTCTGGTGCGGCGAAAACAATAAGAATAATGAACCGTATTGGGAAATTCCGTATAAAGGCAGGGGAGTGCTGACAAATTCATTCAATCCCGCAGCGCAGGTGATTGATGATATGATATGCGGCGAAGGGGATTCTTGGCACGGGTTCCCGGATATTGAGGAGCTGACAGAGGTTGAAAAGGGCGTAATAAAGCTGTATTTCCGCGATAAAAGCCGTTATATTCCTGCCGGAACCGTTGCCCAGACCCGTTCCATAAAGCGTGTGCAGACGGGCGGTGCCATTGACCGCTGCAGCAGTGTTACGCTTGAAAATTTAAGAATTATGTCAATGAACTGCTTCGGAATTCTTGCACAGAACAGCCGCGATATTACATATTCCGGGCTTGACTGCACGCCGAAGGCGGGCAGAACGATTGTTTCCGACGCGGATTTCTTTCACTTTTCCGGCTGCTCCGGGGATGTTAAAATTATGAATTGCAGGGCAAAGGGTGCACATGATGATATAATCAACCTTCACGGCACGCACCTGAAAATAATCAGAACCGACAAAGAGAAGAATACTGTGCTGTTAAGATACAGTAACCCCGAATCCTGGGGCTTTGAGGCTTTTGCGCCCGGCGACAAAATTGAATATGTTTGCGGAAATACTCTTTTACCCTATGGCGAAGCAACGGTTATTTCGGCTGAAAAAATCAATCCCACGGATGTTCTGATTGAGGTTGATACTCTCCCGGGCAGAGAGCCTGCGGAAAACGATGTTACGGAAAATGTTACCCGAACCGCTTCGCTGACGGTTGAAAACAACGTTTTTGAATGTATTCCGTCAAGGGCGATTCTCTGCACAACAAGAAAGGATGTTGTCATTAAAAACAACACCTTTAAAAATATGGGAGCCGCCGCTCTCTGCGTTGCGGATGATGCAAACTTCTGGTTTGAATCCGGCAGAAGCGGTAATATCCTTTTTGAAAACAACACGGTTATCAACTGCGCGGCAAGGTATTCCGCCTTCGGTGATGATGTTATCCGCTATGAGCCCGTGGTTATGGATAAATCCTCCGATACTCCCGTGCACCAAAAGCTGATTCTTAAAAACAACCGCTTTATCAGCGGCACGGGCAGGGATTACAATATTAATCTTTACTATCTCGGGCAGGCGGTTATTGAGGGCAACACCTCAAATGTAAAGCTTACGGTTGTTGGCGCCTTGCAATGACGATGACGCAGTCAGACGGAAAAATAGCCAGATTCAAGGTGGGTTCGGATTATCATCACTCGGTTACGGTTGTTAAAGGCTGAAAAAAATAAAAAGTGAGGAATGTAAAATGGCTGAGCATGAAGTGGTTGTGTGCGGAGTACCTTTTGAAACCGACGGTGAAAAGCAGGCACTTGAAAACCTGAAAAACGCCGGCGTAACCTCGGTGCAGATTTATGTTCACTGGCGCAAAATCGAGGGCGAAGAGCGCGGCAGATTTGACTGGAGCTTTTATGACAGAGAGGTTAAGCTCATAAAAGATGCCGGGCTTAAATGGGTGCCGTTTATTATACTCGGCCCGGCTTACAGCACGCCCGACTGGTGGAAAAAGGAAGAGGGTCATTGCGGAATGGCCTGCCTTGAACACGGTGTTTCCGGCGAGATTGAATCAATTTGGAGTCCGCTGTGGCGAAAGGAGCTTGTGCGCTTTCTTGAAGAATTTGCAAAGCACTATATTCCGTGGAATGTGATTGAATCCGTTCAGCCCGGTATATCCGGCGATTACGGCGAGGCAATCTATCCCGCCATCGGCAGCCATCCGGGCGTTTACCACACCCATTACGGTTATTGGTGCACGGATAAATACGCCGTGGAATCCCTTCGCACGGCAATGAAAGAAAAATACGGTGATATTGCTTGCCTCAACAAGGCGTGGCGCTCGGCTTATTCGGATTTTGACGAAATAGTACCGTTTAAAAGGCACAAGGCGCCGTCACGCACCGCTCAGTTTGATTTCCTTATGTGGTACAAGGGCTCCATGACGGATTATGACGAGTTCTGGATGAGGGAGTGCCGCCGCATATTCGGTGAAATTCCGGTTTATATGTGCACGGGCGGTGCGGAGGAACCTTACCTCGGTGCGGATTTTGCCGAGCAGGCAAGGGCAAGCGCAAAGCACGGCGGCGGAATCAGGCTCACAAACGAGGGCAATCTGTTTTATGAAAACTATGACGACACCGTTCACTGCGTAACGGCGTGCAAATATTACGGCGCATATATGGGCCTTGAACCCGTCGGCCCCATGACGGATTGCGGGGTGACGGCGAGAATGTTCGGCAGCGCCGCATACGGCAACAGGCAGATTTTTCACTATTACGGCAATCTGTATAATAACGGCGGCAGCGGCGGTGCACAAAGGCTCAGCAAGTATATTGATTTGATTGAGGAGCGGAGCACAAGCGAGAATGTTGCGGTGTTTCTGCCGCTTGATATGGCGTGGGTGGAGGCATCAAAGGTTCCGGCAAATATCAAGCAGGCTCTCAATTTTGTCAGAAGGCAGTACGAAACCGCGGTTGTCAGCGAAACGCTTATTGAAGACGGAATACTTGATAACATAAAGGTGCTCATTATGCTCGGCGCGGAGTATACCCGCGCAAATGTGCTTGAAAAAATCGCTTTATGGGTCAAAAACGGCGGCACACTTATTACCGATACCCGCTGCACCGATATTGAGGGCGATTTTGTTCCCGGCTTTGATAAGGCGCTCGGCTTTACCGACCAAAGTATTTACTACGGCGGAATAACCGATTTTATTCCGACCCTTCTGCCGTGGAGCGCGGAATTCAATGAAAAAGACCGCTGCTGCAACAAGATTGCCTGGGGCCACCTTGCACCGGATGTTGTTTCAATGCTCACCAAAAAGAGCGGAGCGGATTTTTCAAAAACAAATCACGCGGATACCCTGAGCTGTGCTTTTTACCACCAATACGGCAAGGGCAGAACCGTGTTTTACTGCGGCCCGCTTGACCTTATTCCGAGTGCCGACCCGATGTTTGGCGAGTACCATATTTATGAGCACATTTTAAGCGATATCCTGCGCGAATTTGCCGGGGTTGAGGCTCTGGGCACCGAAAAGGATGAAATTGCAAGGGCGAAGGTCAACGGCAGGACGATGGTGCTTCGCACGGATGAAATTTCATTTGCCGAGGATAAATAAAGCGGCTGAGCTTTAAAAAAAGGAAAGGGAGAAAAAATGCGTTTGTTTGAAAAATTCAGAAAGAAAAAAGCGGCTTTACCGGATGAAAATTCGATATTTGCAAACAACCGAACCCCCGATACCAAAACGATTGATGAAAACAATACCGCGTTTAAATTAAACGAAATGTATATTGACGGCGGAGTGACAATTCTCAGCGGCAAATCCAAACGGCCGAAATTTGAACTTAAGCCGAGAGAATATTATAAAGGTAAGAAATTTTCAATTCTGGGCGATTCCATCAGCACGCTTGAAGGCTGTAACCCCGAGGGATACAAAGTTTTTTATTGCGGCGGCAATGCGATAAAGGCAGGGGTAACAAAGCCGGAAAATACCTGGTGGGGCAAGGTGATTGATTATTACGGCGGTGAATTGCTTGTTAACAATTCCTGGTCAGGCAGCAGGGTAACAACCGGCCCCCAAGCGGAGGTGCTGTTTCTCTCCGCCTGCTCGGATGAAAGAACCGGCGGCCTTCACAGCGGAGATGTTATGCCCGATGTTATTATCGTTTACATCGGCACCAATGACTGGGCAAACGGAGTTGAGTTGAAAAAAGAAATTAAAGAATACTATGAAGAAAATGGAACTCGTGAATATCAAATAATTACAAAAGGCAGAAATGAGTCTTATTTTGAAAATGCATACGGCATTATGCTTAATAAAATAAAGGAAAACTATCCTCTTGCGGAAATATGGTGCTGCACGCTTTGCAAATCATATATGAGCTCGGATCCCGGCTTTGCCTTCCCGGTGACTTTCGGCGGAAAGCATATTGAAGAATATAACCGTGAAATAAAACGGGCGGCAGATTTCCGTTGCTGCCGCATTATTGATTTATATTCCTTTGACGAGCCCTATGATTCAATAGACGGCTCACACCCTAATGAACAGGGAATGTCAACATTGGCAAAGCTTATCTGCGAAAGCGAATAAGAGCAATTAAAAGGAAAAGGAGTTCGGCGGAATGGATGAAATAAAGCCCGGTAAATACAGGCATTTTAAAGGGAATGAATATGAAGTGCTGTGTGTTGCAAGGCACTCCGAAACATCGGAAGCGATGGTGGTTTACCGCGCGCTGTACGGCGATTTTTCCGTTTGGGTAAGGCCTGCCTCAATGTGGAACGAAACGGTTGAAACCGACAGCGGGGCAGTTAAAAGGTTTACCTTTATTGAATAATGCACGGAGGGGCGAAAATGGCCGACAAAATCAATCAGAAGCTGAAAATACTATATATCAGAGATTATCTGATGAAAAATTCAAATGAAGATAACCCCATTTCGGTGGCTCAGCTTATCGCTTACCTTGCCTCAAACGGAATACCGGTTGAGCGAAAAACAATTTATGACGATATAGCTCAGCTTCAGTATTTCGGGGATGACATTCTGCTTCGCAAGGGGAAAAACGGCGGGTACTTTTTTGCCTCAAGGCAGTTTGAACTGCCGGAGATAAAAATGCTTGTTGATTCGGTGCAAAGCTCAAAATTCCTTACCGAAAAGCAGAGCATGGAGCTGATAAAAAAGCTTGAAACGCTTACCGATAAATATGATGCCGGCGAGCTTCAGCGGCAGGTGGTTGTTAAAAACAGAGTGAAAACCGAGCAAAGCAACATTTTCAGCTCCATTGACCATATCAATAGTGCCATAAACGGCAACAAAACCGTTAAATTCAAATATTTCCGCTACAATGTTCATAAGGAACAGGAGTTCAGATACGGCGGCAAAATATATGAGGTGAGCCCGTTTTGCCTTATATGGGAGGATGAAAACTATTATCTTCTGGCCTATGATAACGAGAACGGAATAATGAAGCACTACCGTGTTGACCGAATGAAAAATGTTGCCTCAACCGATAATCCGAGGCAGGGGCATGACCTTTTTGACCAAATCGATATTTCATCCTACAACAAAAAGGTTTTCAGCATGTACCACGGGGATGAAAAAACGGTTAAACTCAGGTTCACCAATGAGCTTGTGAATGTGGTGATTGACCGCTTCGGCAAGGAAACCATAATTGTGCCCGAGGATGACGGGGAGCATTTCACCGTGTCGGTGAGTGTGGTGGTAAGCAATCAGTTTTTCGGGTGGCTTTTCGGCCTTGCAGACGGCTGTGAGGTTGTTTCGCCCGCTGATGTGCGCGAAAAAATGCGCGAAACCGCCGAAGCGGTAATTAAACAGTATAAATAAATGAAAAGCACAGGGAAATAATTTCCTGCGCTTTTTTAATACTTATAAATTAATATCCGAAATCTGTGCCCTTGACCAGCCGGCCTTTTCATAATCGCCGTTAACGGGATAAACCCTGCGCAGCAGCTTTGCGGTGTTTGTTGCAAAGAATGAGCGCGGGAGCGGCGGGTTCTGCCCAAAGCCGTGCCATATGCCGAAGGCTGCCTTGGTTACATCACACATTCCCTTTGAAAGCGTGTGCCAGGTGGTGTGCATTAAGCCGTAAAGCTCATAATCAACGGCGGTGTTGACACAGGGCTCTGTTGAATGAAGCCCCGATGCGTTGTCCCACGGGCAAAGGATGGTGTCAAAGCCCGCCTCTTTGAAAATCAGGGCGGTTTCAACGGGAGCTTCTTTAACACAGTATTGCCAGTCGGCTATAATAATATTGCGGCTTAAATCGTTTAAAAGGCAGCGTTCAAGCTCCTCACTTTTGCATGAGGCCGTGTAAGAATTGTTTTTGTTAAAGGTGTCACGCTTTGAAACAAGCATATCACCCCAGACTATCGGCCTTCTGCCTTCGACGGCAAGCTCATTTGAGATTGAGTTCAAATAGTCGGTGAGGACGGTGTGATTCTCATGCGTTATTTCAAAATTATAGGCCTCGTCACAGCCCAGATGAAAATATTGACCCTCGCCGCACAGCTCAATGAGCTCATTTCGCACTTTCCTCAAAAGCTCATTTACCTCGGGCTTTTCTATTTGCCAGGTCCAGCCGTCGTCGCTGAAAAGCGGCTGAAGCTTCGGGTTCTGGTCAAGCACCACATGCTTGCCGTGCTGCACCCTGCTTAATGAGGCGTGCCCCCAGTGGTTAAACATCGGTATTATTTCAATTCCGAGTTCGTTTGCCGTTTTTATAAGCGGGCGAATCTGCTCCTTGGTGAAGGCGTGCTTCCAACCGAGCTCCTTAAGGCAGTCAAAGCGGAGCATACCCCAAAACTCAATTACGATGTGGCTGTATTTAAGCGCGGCGCAAAGGCGGATGAACCGGTCAAGCTCCCAAAGCTCCGTTTCGGGAAAAACGCAAAAATGAACCATCTGATTGTTGACAAGCGGCTTTTCCGCGAATGACCCGCACCTGATTTTAAAAACGGCGTCATCCTCCGTTATGCTTTCGGCTTTTATTTGGTGAAGCAAAGTAACAAACCCGTTGATAAGCCCTTTTTTGCTGTCTGCCGCAACACAGAACCCCGTGCTTTCAACATTAACGGCATATTGATTTCCGTTAAGCTCAGGCTTTTCCGCTTTGCCGGCTGCAAAAATAAACTCATCTGTCAAAGCTGAATCAAGCTCACCGGACTGACAGCAAAAGCCGTTCCAAAAGCTTTTGACTGATTCATTGTCAAGGCAGGGGTTGGCCTGCGCTTTTAATGATTTGCCGAAGGTAAAATATCCCTCGCCCGGCTTTTCATATTCGGGAACAAACATTTTTATCCCTCCGCTTCAAGCTTTTTGAGCCATTTTTTATACTTTTCAAAATCAAGCGGAACATTTCCGGCGATGTAATGGTTAAAGCCCTTTTCTTCGGCTGTCTGCCATTTAATGATAAACATCCTTTTTTCGGAATAATATACGGGCAGCCGGGTGAGGGATGTTGTTGCATTTGCCTTTGCGGTGAAGCTGCCTTCAAATACAGTTTCGTCTGTATCGGCATCGGTTATCGTGACCGTGCCGGTCTTTTCTTTTAAAGTGTCGTTGCAAAGATATACGGGCAGAGCCCAGCCCTCAATTTCACCTGCAATAATCTGGAAAGGTGCCTGGGAGCGCTTGATATATGAGTAAGCAAGCTTCTTGTTGAAATAATAATCAACCACCGCATCCGACATCTGCGGCCAGCCGTCCAGAAGGTTCCACCAGATTATTCCGCTCTTTACGGGCCTTGCGGTGCGCACCCTTTCGATAAAATACTTTTTAGCCTCTGCCTGTGAAATCTGTGAGGCAAGCACATAATCGTCGGCATCTTCGGGAACAAAGCCGAAAAGCTGCATTACCTGCCTGTGCATAAGCATTACTCTGCCGTTATTATAGTTAACATCGGTTGAGTGCAGGTTCCACTCGTCATTGTCAAAATACGGGAAAACCTTGTCGGGCGAAATGAATTTTTTGATTGATTCAAGCGACGGGCAGCCGTGGTAGCCCGTTTCGCTGACAAAATGCGCTGTGTTCTGCTTGTAAAAATCTGCTTTGTAAAAATCACGCGGGCCCCAAAGATGGTCCTCGGCAGGCTTCAATGTTTTGTTGCGGTAAATTTCACCGGTAATATAAGGCGAGCTTGCAAGGTAAGGTCTGCCTATATCGTTTTTTGTGATAACTTCCGGTATGATTCTGCGTGTGATGATATTTGTTTCGGGGTCTCTGCCTATGCCTTTGTGGAACATATCTATTTCGTTGTCGCCGCTCCACAGTATAATTGACGGGTGATTACGGTGTGTGCGCACGATGTATTCGGCTTCGCGGCGGATTTCTTCAAGAAATTCGGCATCCTCGGGGTAACTGTTGCACGCCATGGAGAAATCCTGCCACACCATTACGCCGCTTCTGTCGCAGAAATCAAAGAATTCTTTATCCTCATACACATTGCCGCCCCAGCAGCGAAGAATGTTGCAGCCGCTGTCTTTAATAAGCTCAAACGCCTTTTGGTAACGGGATTTGTCACGGCTGTGAAAGGCAACGAGCGGCACCCAGTTTGAGCCGCGGCACACCACCTCAACACCGTTGATGATAAAACGGAATCTGCCGTTTATGCCGTCGGTTGTGTCGGTGCGGTCAAGCTCAACGGTGCGCAGGCCGATTTTGTGCTTTTCGGTGTGAACAAGCTCACCTTGGGAATAGATATTTACCGTTGTGTCGTAAAGATTGGCTTCCCCATAGCCATACGGCCACCAGAGCTGCGGATTTTCAATGCGGATATATTCACGGGCGCCTATTTTCCATTTGGCGCGGATTTTTTTATAAAACCTGCTTTCACCGCAAGCCCCCGTAAATTCAAGCTCAACATCTTTAAAGTCATTGTATTTGCTTTTTAATTCGTAGGCAATACCGATTCCGTTCAAATCGGGTTTAAAAAACAGCTGGCTGAATTCGATTTTATCGCGGATTTCAAGATTAACATCGCGCCAGATGCCCGATGTGACCGCCCTCGGCATAATATCCCAGCCGAACTCGTGCGGTGCTTTTCTTATGCCGATTGCCGTGCCGTTTAACCCGATATGCGCCGAAAAGAACATTGCCGAAAGGTCAAACGGGCGATAATGGGCATAAACCATAGGTGAAGAGATGTGTACCGCAACAGTGTTTTCACCGTCAATAAGAAGTGAGCCGATTTCAAACTCGTGCTTAATCAGCGCATTTTTGCTTTCACCGATTTTTTCACCGTTAAGGTAATACTCGGCTATGCAGTCAACCCCGCCGAAAACAAGAAAAACATTTTCGCGTTCCTCCGGGGCGGTAAAGCTGCGCTCATACCACCATTCCCAGCTCTCATACTTTTCGGTTTCCTTTATGTTCTTGCTCATGAAAAGGTCTTTCGGCAGGTATCCGGCAGCCGATAAATCAAGCTGAACCTCGCCGGGAACAGATGCGCTGAGATTGATATAATCCCCGCCGGGCTCCTGCTCTCTGCCTTTAAGAGACCATGTGCCGTTTAAAGAAATTGATTTCATTCTTTTCACTCCCTTTGATGAATCGGGTTTGCCGCTTTACTAAAGTATAATAAGTAAGGCGGGTTTTGTCAATTTTTACATTTATTTTAATAAAAGATTCCCCTGAATATTGCAATTTCAATATGACTGTGTTTATAATATAAAAAAATACTGATACGGAGTTGATTGAATGACTGCTATTTCAACGGTTATTACGCTGCTGATGTTTGCGGTGGTGCCCGGTGCGCTTATCTGGCTTTGCGTTAAGGTGCCCGCACTCAAAAAGCTCGGCGTGGTGCTTCTGTGCTACCTTTTGGGTATGCTTATCGGCAACATCGGTTTGCTGCCCCACAGCTTTATTACCCCGTCAAACACAAGCATTACAATTTCATCCGAAAGCAAAACGGAACAGACGGTTGATGTGCTTGCCGCCGATTCTGCCGGCAGCAGGGTGTTTGAATCTGTAACCCTCAATGAAGAAAACGGTTACACCGTCACCCTTAAAGCTCCTTATGAAAACAGCGAAAAAGAAGCGATAACATATTCTGCCGAAAGCGCGGATGTCACCGTCACCTCAAGCGCGGGCGACAGCAGCCTTTCACTTTTGCAGAGCATAACCATTTGCTTCGGTCTGCCGCTTGTTCTTTTCTCGCTTGATATCAAGAACTTTGTCAAGATTGCCAAAAAGGGCCTGCTCTGCATGGTGCTTGCCTGTGTTTCAATCATAATTGTTACATTTGTGCTTCATCTTATTTTCAGAGCCTCCGACCCCAACTCGGCAAAATACGCGGCGGGCGCAACGGCGGTTTACACCGGCGGCACGGTCAACTTTGCCGCTATCAGAACCGCAATCGGCATCTCAAATGATGATTTCATTGTGTTCAACACCTACGATTCGGTAATCTCGGTGCTTTACATCTTCTTCCTTTCAACCGTGGGCACCAAGTTCTTTACCAAGGTGTTCCGCTTAAGGCCGTTTGAAAGCAAGGATGAATCCTCCGGTGAGCTTGACAGCTCCGCTATGGATGAATCCGTTTATGCCTACCGTGAAATTCTGAAAAAAGAGAACATCCCCGGTCTGCTTGCGGCGCTCGGAATTTCGGCGGTGATATTCGGCGTTTCGTATGCGCTCAATATGTTCGTTTCAAAGTTTAACCCCAGCCTCGGTATGACCGTGATGATGCTTTCAATCACCACAATAAGCATAGCTCTTTCGTTTATTAAGAAGATTCGTGAAATCCGCCGCACCTTCCAGCTCGGTATGTATATTATTTACATATTCTGCTTCTCGGTTGCCGCAAGTGCCGATTTCAAGGCTCTGCTCAATTTCAGCCTGCCTATCTTCTGCTATGTTTTCGTTTCCATTATCGCAAGCCTTATTCTTCACTCATTGCTCAGCAAGCTTTTCAAAATAGATGTTCACACCATGATTATCACATCTGTTTCCTCAATCTGCTCGCCCCCCTTTGTGCCCGCCATGGCGGCTGCGCTCAACAACAGCGCGGTGCTTATCTCCGGCCTTGTTACCGGCGTTGTGGGCTATGCCGTGGGCAACTACCTCGGCAATGCGGTCTATTATCTTTACAGTCTGATATAACGGAGGAATAAAAATGAAAACAATACCCGAATATGGCAAAAATTTTGATGAGGTTCTCGCACAGCTTGACTCCTTCAAAACCGAAGACCCCGATTACAAATCGGCAAAAACATGGAGCCTTGTTTATTACAAAAATGAGGAATACACCCATTTCCTTGCCGAGGCATATGAAAAATATATGTCTGCCAACGGCCTTAACCCCACCGCGTTCAAATCACTTAAAAAGTTTGAGAATGATATTGTTGCCTTCACCGCCGAGCTGCTTCACGCCGACGGCGAGCCCGCGGGCTGTGTTACAAGCTGCGGCACCGAAAGCTGTATGCTTGCCGTTAAAACCTACCGTGATTACGGCAGGCTTAAAAAGCACATTAAGCACCCCGAAATGATAGTTGCCGAAACCGCCCATGTTGCGTGGTTCAAGGGCGCGGAATATTTCGGAGTTAAAATTCATGTGG
>JAZUJM010000165.1:0-4009 GCA_045642785.1 Acutalibacteraceae bacterium
GGTCTTCCCGACGGCGTTGTTAACATAGTAACCTGCTCCAGAAACGAAGCAAACATTCTGCTTGAGCACCCCGATGTTAAGGGCGTTTCCTTTGTCGGCACCACCAATGTCGGCCTTCACATCTATTCAACCGCCGCCGCAAACGGCAAGCGTGTGCAGTGCCTTTGCGAAGCAAAGAACCACGCACTTGTGCTTGAAGATGCCGCGCTTGAAAGAACCGCCCGCGGCATAATCAACTCCTCCTTCGGCTGCGCCGGTGAACGCTGCATGGCTCTGCCCGTAGTTGTTGCTCAGGAGAGCATTGCCGACAAGCTTGTTGCCCTTATCGTTAAATATGCCAAAGAGTTAAAGCTCGGCCCCGCATATGACCAGGAATCCAAGCTCGGCCCCGTTGTCAGCGCCGCCCACAAGCAGAAGGTTATCGGCTGGATTAACAAGGGCATTGAAGAGGGTGCAACCCTTGTGCTTGACGGGCGCGACGCCGTTGTTCCCGGCTATGAAAACGGCTTCTACATCGGGCCCACCGTGCTTGACAATGTTACCGAAGAGATGACCGTCGGCACAAGAGAGATTTTCGGGCCCGTGCTTTGCATAAAGAGAGTTAAGGATTTTGAGGAAGGCCTCAGAATCATGAATAACAATCCCTTCGCAAACGGCTCGGTTATCTACACCCAGAGCGGCTACTATGCACGCGAATTTGCCAAGAGAACCGACGGCGGCATGGTCGGCGTTAATGTCGGTATCCCCGTTCCCGTGGGCGTTTTCCCGTTCAACGGCCACAAGCTCTCCTTCTTCGGCGACCTTCACACCCTCGGCAAAGACGGCTTCCGCTTCTACACCGAGAACAAGACCGTTACAACAAAATGGTTTGATGAAGAGGAAAAGAAGGCAAGCGAGGTTGACACCTGGGAAGGCTCAGTCGGCGGCGACCTTAAATAAAATAACAGCAGCACAATAAATTGACCCCCGCGCTTCAAATGAAGCGCGGGGGTCGTTTCTTATCCCTTCGGATTATGATACTCTGTGTGATTTTATGAAAGAATACATTTCGCTTCTGCCGAGGGCGGAGGCGGGAATGTTTTCGATTTGCTCAATAAGGCGGGCAAAGGTTTCGGTCTGCTCCGTCATAAGGTCAATGTCGAATTTTTCCATTTCGTGGCTGTCGCTCACAACGCAAAGATAATAGGGCGCGGGCACAAGGCTTATTTCCGGAATACCCATTGTGAAGAAATTCTGACCCTCGCCGAAGTGGAGGAAGTTGTGGCCGCGCAGGGTCATTGTGCGAACATGCTCCCTGTCCTTGACGGTTTCGATATAGAGGTCATCCATAAATTTGTTGCCGGTGTAAACAAGCTCAACATCCTGCTCGCCGGTGTATTTGTATTCGCCGTCAACCTCGCGCCACTCCTTGCAGCCCATATGCTCAAGGGTGAGGTTGGCAACACATTTGAAGTGGTTTCCTCTGCCGTCCCACAAATCGCGGTGCATTGCAAGCCAGCGCGAAGCGGACTGGAACGAGCCGGTTCTGATATCCTTAAACCTCGGCAAACGGAAATGGCCGGTTGTGAAAACGAAGATATGAGTTCTTTCAAGCTTCATATCCTTAACATTTTTCATAAGCTGAAGCAGGGCAATGGCTCCGTTTTCCTCAACACAGTTTGTGCCGTCGGTGTGGGTGTTGACAATAACGGCCTCTTTTTCGCTTTTGCCGCGCACTATGCAGTAAAAGCTTTCGGTAAAGGCATTTTTCTCTATGCTTGCGGTGAGCACGAAATTCGCCCTTTTGTGAGCCTTCGCCGCCGCAACAACCTTTTCGCCCTGAGTCTGATTGACCCAGAGCATGGGGATTTTCTGATAGCCCATTATGAATGAAAGATACTGACCCTTGACACAATCGTCGTGAAGGCCATTCCATATAAGAATTACGGCCTTTGCCTTTGTGAGCTTTGAGAAAATGCCGTAAAAGCACTGAACAAAGCTGGTGATAACGGGGCCTTCATATTTTGAGGGCAGAACAACATCCTCGGGGTAGCTTGAACGCTTGTCAAACGCAACCTCACTCGGAAGGAAGTTGATATTCGCGATATTGAAAACCGCTATCTTACCGCGAATCTTTTTTAAATCCGCAGGTGAGCCGACATAGACCAGCTCTTCGGTAATGCCGACCTCGGAGGTTTCGCCGGAATAGGGGTAGGCCGAGGAAACGGGAATATCAATTTCCTCATCCCCGTCAAGAAGCTTTATTGATGAACGCTTTTCCTCCCACCTGTCAAAATAAAACGGGTCGGTAAAAATCTCTATGCCCATTTTGCCGATTTCATCCTTAAGGTAGGCAATAAAATCATTGTGAGCCTTTGTGCCGGTGAGCCTGACACCGCAGGAGTTCATTTTTTCCATTCCGGCAAACATTTCTTCTTTTGAAATATTCATAACAATCTCCATTTCCGGGCTGATTCTGCCCTTTTATCCTTCGATATAATATACTTTTTGCACCTTAAAGTCAAGCAGCCGGCCGATTATCGGTTTCAGACAAAAAAAGAGGCTGACGAAGGGCGCCTTCGTCAGCCGGATAAAAATCATTCGGTTATATATTCGCAAAAATTGCGGAGTGACCCATATTGAGGCTAAGGGTGGTATCATCATAGAAGCAATCGGTCTTATTAACTCCGTAATAAATATCACCGACTTTTTTATAAAGGGTTTCGTCGGCACCGGGGTACTTCTGAACAAAGCCGTTTGCCTTAAGCAGCTTTATGTAGGAAGCGAGCGCCTCTTCGTCGGTGTTCTTGACGGTGAGCGAATAAAAAGCGTAATCGTCGCCCTTGTCGATTTCATCAATCGAAATGTCGGTTCCGCCAAAGCACCAAACGGGGATTCCGGGCAGCTTTTGCGGCCATTCCTTTAAGCCGTCGGTATTCTCGGCAAAGGTTTTCTCTGCCGCCTCGGCATATTTCTCCATTGAAGCCGCCCACCTGTTAAGCGAATTTTCAAGTGAAGCAAACGCCTCGGGGTTCTTTTTGACCTCTTCTGCCGCCTGGTTTGAAGCTGCGGCGGCATCGTCAAGCGCCTTTGCCGCTTCATCAAACTGCTCGCCTACCTTGTTTGCGTATGCCTCTGCCTTGGGGGCCACTATTTTTTCGGCAGCCTTACCCACGGCGTCGCTTATGCCCTTGCTTATGCCCTTGCTGATACCGTCATCAACGGCGTTTTTTATCATATTCTTAAGAAATCCCATCTGTGTATCTCCCTTTCTTTTTACGGTGTAATTTCTTTTTACCATATTTCTGTCACAAAAGTCAATAATCTTTTCCGAATTAATAACAAAAGCCGCCCAAAGGGCCGTATTCATAAACCGATTTATGAAATACTGCCCGAAGGCGGCTTAAATTTTATTTTGCGTAGGAGATTACATAGATGGCGACATTGCGTCTGCCCCACTCGTAGCACATTTCCTCGGTATCCATATAGAGGTCGGCAATAACGTTGGTGGTGTAAACGAATCCGCCCGTGTCGGCTGCTATGCAGTAGCCGTAGTTATACTTGCCGTCAAGTGAAACGATATAAAGCTCGGTTCCGTAGGGGAACTGCTTCGGGTCAACGGCAATGTGTCCCTGGCAGGGTACTCTGCCCGAGGCAGTGGCGGGGTCGCCGCTGTATGCGGTGGCCTCTCCCTCATAATAATCAACAAAATTCTTGGGTATACCGTTTTCATCAAGCTCAACATATGAGGGAACGGTTAAATCGGAAATCGGGGCAAGCCCGTCTTTAAACTTAACAAGGGTGGGGCGCTTTCTTGTGCCTATGGAGATTATTTTATTCTGAGGCTTTTTGATAACGGTCTCGCTGAGCTTTTCGGAGGAAATAAGCTTGCCGTCAACATACTTATCCTTGTAGATAACCTCTTTTGCGCCGTTTTTGCCCTCGGTTGTAACCTCTTTATTGCCCTCGAACACCTTTGAAGACATTTTTTCTTCGGTTTCAAACGGGATATCCTCTGAAACGGTGCGTT
>JAZUJM010000166.1:0-19659 GCA_045642785.1 Acutalibacteraceae bacterium
GGTTTTTTCAAACACGGCGCGGCGAACCTCTGCCCCGAAGCCCGAAGAAAGGCGCGAGGTAAAGAAATTGCACGAAACGGAAATGGCGATACCGATTGCGGAAAGGGCAAGCATTACTATACCGATTCGCACAATATAGGGCACATCGCCGGCATTAATGCCGTTGTTGACAATCAGCGACATCATAAGCGGCAGCAAAAGGGTCATGGCGTTGCCGGCAATGGTGAGCACAAGGGCAAATATCGCAGTCCATTTATATGGTTTTAAGAATTTCAGAATTTTTATCATATTCTTTTTCCCTTTTTATCTTCTTTTTTCTGAAATTTAACTATAATATATTTAAACAAATTAATCAAGTGTTTAAAACGCTTTTATCAATTTTTATGTTAAAAGGCGTACCCGCCGAAACGGGCACGCCTGAAGCTTTTTTATGTTTTAGTAAATCTTAATCAGTCCGGCTTAACCTCTTCATCAACATCGGGATTATCTTCCGGCTTGTCGGTGGGCTCTTCCGGCTTATCGGTGGGCTCTTCCGGCTTATCGGTGGGTTCTTCCGGCTTATCGGTAGGTTCTTCCGGCTTCGTGGGTTCCGGCTTGGTTGTGGGTTTTGTTGAAGGCCTGGTGGTGGGCTTTGTTGTAGGCCTTTCGGTTGCCTTTGTTGATGAAGAATCATCCTCTTTGGTGGTGGAGGGAGCAGTTGTTGCGGTGGTGCTCTCTTCAGAGGTGGATTCCACATCACTCGTTGTTTCTTTGGGAATTATTGTGGAAACGGAATAGCTTGCAGTTGAATCCTGCTTTGTGAAAGCTTCATTTCTGTTTTTGTTGCCGATAAGCGTTTTTACGCCGAACGCAACAAGCACGGCAAGGGCAATCGCAAGCACCGCAACACCGGCAATGAAAGCAATCTTTTTGCCGTTCATTGCGCTTCTTCCGTCGTCATAACCGGGCTCCGGCTTCATTTCGCCGGAGGCAATAGCCGCGTTGATATCGGCCTGCTTGCCGTAGTTTGAACGGTATTCGTCAGAGTAATCGGCATCCTTCTCGCCGACAACATTCTGAGCAATGGGCGCAAAGCCTGCCGCCTGCTCAACGCGAACATACGCGGCAATAACGGTAATATTATCTTTTCCGCCGCCGCGAATGGCGGTTTTAACAAGCCTGCTTGCTGCTTCCTGAGCATTTTCGCTGCCCTCAAGAATATCGGAAACAGTAACCTCAGGAACGGAATCGGTAAGGCCGTCGGAACAAATCAGAACGATGTCGCCGTCCTTGACATCATCCATAACGCAGACTGAGGGTGAAAGCGGCGCTTCATCGGGAAAAACGCCGAGTTCAAGCCCGATTGCGGAGCTGTCGGCACAAACGCGGGAAAGCAAACCGTCGGAGAAGCGGTAAACCCTGCAGCCGCCGACAGAAACAAACACAAGCTTGCCTTTCATTGCATAAACAGCTGCAAGGGAGGCACCTATCCTTTGGCCGCCCGCGCTTATTTCATCGCAAATCTGCTGATTTGCCTCCCTTAAGCAGGTGGCAAGAGGGGCACCGAAATCATCCCCCGCCTCAAACACGCTGCGTGCGTGGCTGATAACGGAAGCGCAGGTTATTTTTGAAGCGTTCTCGGCAGCTTCGCCGCTGCCGCTGCCGTCGCTGACAGCAAGACAAAACGGCTCATAAACATTGTGCATATAGGCCGCTCCCTTTTTGAGCTGACCATTTGCCGTGGTTCTGCCGTTTAAAACATAGTTATCTGAATCGTAGGAGCGAACGGTGCCGGTATGGGTAACGGCGCATACTCCCGCTTTTATTTTTTTCATCTTTTTACCTCCGCAGAACAATAATTCCAACAATAATATACATTATTCGGATGATAATTGTCAATCATCTGATAGTTTTTTCTCTCTTTCAATCAAATCGTCGGTTGCTTTGATAAGGTGGCTGAACTCCGGCTTTGCAAGCTCACGGCAAATAAAGCTCTGCCGCGGGGAGTTGATATCCTCGCCGGAAATTTCGCCGAAGCCGAAGCTGCGGCAAAGTGACATAACCCGTGAAAGCTGTTCGGGGGTGTTGCGTGAGGGCATATAGGTAACGGAATTAACCCCCTGCTCCTTAAGTGTTTCAAAAAGAAGCTCAAGGTAATCATCTTCAAATTTCATATCCGCCTTATCGCCGGTTACGCTGTTTTTAACATCACCGAGATAGGCGTAGCAAAGAACGGAATCGGTTTTGCGGGCAAGAGCGCAGAGCTCGGAAATATGGAGCAGCTCTTCCCCGGCGGGAACATAAATCTGTTTTATCAGCGTGCTTTTAAGTATGCCGAGCAAATCAAAAAGGTAAAAGCCGCTTTCACGCGAGGCAAGCAGAGCCTTCTGCTTTTCGGAAAGGGGAACGGAGAGCTTGTCCGTTAAAAACGAAGCTGTGTTTTCTCCGCAGACGGAATTTATTTTTTGAGCCAAAGCAAAAAGCACATGGCGCTCGGTAACGCTTCCGCCGTTTTCATACTGAGAAATCGGAAGCACATCATTTTCAAAATCGACGGCAACGCCGAAAGGAGAGGTAAGGGAATTGATGTTATCAACCATTTTACGGTTGCGGGCATTGCGTTTTTCTCTTAAGGGTGCAAAAGCGGTGTTGAGAAAATCAATGTGCTGATGGGGAACACCGTGAAGCGCCATATAGGCAACGGAAGTCTGGTCGGGATTATTGATTCTTTTGCCTTCAAGCGCGGTTCTCTTAACGCTCACCCTGCACTCAAGGCCTATTGTGGTGCCGACCCCGGCGATTTTGCCCGCCTCAATAAATTCGCGGGCACCGGCTATTGAATCGTGGTCCATAATTCCGCAGGTGGAAAGCCCGGATTCACGGGCAGCCCACACCGCCGCTGTGGGAGAATAGGGTGAAAAGGAAAAAATGGTGTGAATGTGATTGTTTGCATACTGCGGAAGAACAACCGGCTTTTCTTTTTCAGCCGCGATAACCGTGCGAAGATTATCAAGCCTCTGCCCCGCACACGGCGCATTAAGCATTGAAAGAATTTCAGAATCCATTTTTGTTCTCCCTTTCTTTATTTTCGGATTATAAGCCTCAGAAGCAACCGATTCGGAGGTGTGTGAGCGAGGCAATACCGAGAGTATGCCGGGCGAACGCAATAACTTTCAGCTCATAATTTGGCCGCCCGTCACCGTTATACTCTGCCCCGTTTCAAACTTTTGCTCAATGCAGTAAAGCACCGCGGCAGCCACATCACCGGGCAAACATCCGCGGTGATTCAAGGGCTGTTTTGAGAGATAATAAGCCTTAACATCGGCTCTGTTTTCGGCCCCGGGAACCTTCCCGGCTGAAAGGAAGCGGTCAAAAAGTCCCGTTTCGGGGGCAGACCACATTTCACCCTCGTAATAGTTGCCGGGGCAGACGGAATTGACTTTTATATGGTAAGGCGCAAGCTCCAAAGCAAGGCTCTGAGTTAAACCCGTTGAGGCAAATTTGCTTGAAGAATAGGCAAAATTCGCCTTTGAGCCCGAAAGCCCCGATTTGGAATTAATCTGAATAATATCGCCCCACCGCCGGTTATCGGCTGAAAAGCGGGCCGCCATAACGGCGGAGCAATATTTGGCAAAGTAGTAGTAGCCGTAAAAATTGACACTTTGAACCCGCATAAATTCCTCGGTGGAAAGTGAAAAAATCGAGCCCGCTCCGGCAATCCCCGCATTTGAAACAAGGATATCCACGCCGCCGAAAAGCTCACAGCAGTTATCCACCGCCGCTTTTACCTGCCGTTCATCGGAAACATCGCAGGCAAAAAATGAGCTTTGCCCGGGAAAAGCACGGGTTATGCCGCCCGCCTTTTCCGCTTTTTCGGGCAAATCAACAAGTAAAACGGCTGCGCCCTCTTCAAGAAAGCGCTCGGTTATTCCCCTGCCGAAGCCCTGCGCCGCGCCGGTGACAACAGCCACCCTGCCGCAGAGCCTGCCCGGATAATTATTATTGCTGCCGATGTTTTTGCCGAAAGCGGATTCAATGCTCAATCCGAAAGCCCCCGTTTATTTATTCTGAGAGCTGCGGTAGGATTCGACCTCCCAATTAACGATAAAGTCGGTTAACTCCGCGCTCATGGGAAGAGGGCCGCCGAAGGATTCGGAATAAACGGCGATATTAACGGCATCATCAAAAAGAAGCTTTGCCGTTGCCGCCTGCTTTTCATCCGAGCCGAGAGCGAAAATACCCCTGCCCTCTGCTATTATAATCCTCGGAAGGAAGCCGTAGAACTTTGAATAGTCTTTTATTTTTTCAGCCGCCGAATCGTTTTTGCCGAGCCAAAGAGGATAGGCCTTGCAATAAACGATATGGTCGGGAGTAAAGGGACGAAGCACGCCCGCGGCCTTTTCTTTGCTTTCGCAGAAGGATAATGAATCAGCGGAGGTAAGAGCCTCACCGAACCCGCCGCAAAGGCTTTTCAGCTCTTCAAGCAGGGCGGTATCGGGCTTAATCGAAACCGCGGAGGGCTTTCTTTTAAGCTCGGAGGACAGAATCGAAATAACCGAATCAAGCTTTTTACCGAGGCCGTCAACGGTATCATCGGCAATAAAAATGCCGTGGTTCTGCAAAAGGAGCATATCCGCCGCCGCGCCGTTTACTTTCTTAAACGCGGTCATTTTATCAAAACAGATTTTTGAAAGGATGTAGCCCGGCTTGCAGGCATCAACCCAAATAATCTTTTCACCGAAAAGCTGCGCAGCCTTTGCCGCCGCACCCGCCGAGCAGGTTAGGCCGTTGACAAGGGCGGGATGAAGATGAAGCACATACTTTTGCTCAAAAATGCCGTGGAGCATTGTTTCAACGCTCGGGCGTTTTGAGCCCTCACCCGGAGCCCTTGCTGCCATAAGGTCGTTGAGCACAAGGGCTTCGCGCTCGTCATCATTTTCGGGGTAATCTTTATTGAAAATATCAAGAAGCTTGTCAAGCTCCATTTTTACAAACTGCTCTGCGGTTATTGTGGCAAGGCGGGTGCCCGAGCCCTTAACAAACATCACGCCGTTTTCTTTGGCGGAGGTGTTGCCGCCGCCCGCAAGCACAAGCGACGGATTTGCGCCGTAGCGGTTTGAAAAATCAACAAGGCTTTGAAGTGCAGTCATTTTACGCCTCTTTCACATTAAAGCAGAACGCCGTTGTTCTTTGCCCACTCATACCAGACCTTAATGGCATTGAGCCTTTGGGGAGCAAGGAAATGCTTGCCTCTGGTGTACCAGTTCATGGGCACGCCTCTGAGCGAAACAAGGTATTTTGCGCTTGCGCAGAAGCCGCTGTCAATGGCGTTATCAAGAAGAATGATGTGCTCGTGAGTGTGCTTTGCGGCCTCAAAATCACCGCGGCATACTTCATCCCAAATCTTAACAAAAAGGTCTGCACCGCAGGTTGTGGGTGTTGCAACAACGCCCCTTGCGCCCGCAACAAAGGAATCATAAAGGAAGGGCATATTTGCCTGAAGAACATTGGTTTCGCCCTGATAGGCAATCTTATCCTTAATGCCCTCCATTGTGCAGGTGGTATCCTTAATGGAAACGATTCTGCCGGTTTCAACAAGCCTGCCGTAAGCCTTGCCGCTCATGAGGTGGGGCTGTGCACCGGGGAACTCATAAAGCATAACGGGAAGAGTGGTGTGGGTTGCAAGCTCGGAGATATATGTAACAAGGCGGTCATCATCATTGCCAAAGCCCTTTGTGATGAAAACAAGGCCGTCAACTCCGGTCTGCTCCATTCTTTTAACTTCATCCACCTGGGCAAACCATGAGGGTTCAAGGTTGGCAGTTGCAAAAACCGAAACGCCGCCCGCATTCTTGACTGCAAGCTTTGCAAGGGTTTCTCTTTCGTCAAGGGTGAGTTCCGCCATTTCGGAGGAACCGCACACGGCGAAAAGATGCTGAGGCTTAAAAGCAGCCTGCCATTGAACATAATTTTCATAGGCCTTGAAATCAATGGTTCTGTCCTCATTGAAAGGGGTTAAAAGCAACGAATAAAGTCCGGAATACTTGTTGAATTTTTCTGACATTGTCTGCACCTTCTGTTTTTATTTTTTCGCGGAATAACCGTTCTGAATTAATATATCACACATCTTTCAAATATTCAACGAATAATATATTAATTTAATATGAATATCCTGACTTTAAAAAAATTACCCCGATACCCGTCGTCTTAATCCGGGTATCGGGATGTGATGTGTTTTATTATTTTCAGGCAGCGGAGGTAAGTGATGAATCAATCGTTTTAACATATTCCGCCGCGGCGGCAGTCATTTCATCCTTTGTTTTGTATGTACCGACATTCTTAAGCTCATAGGATTCGGCGGAATCCTTTTTGTATTTAACACACACAACAAGAAAATAATCGCCCTTTACCGGGGTTTCGGGTGCGGTTTCACCGGCGCTGTATTTTCCGTATTTGCCCTGCACAAGATAAACGCCTTTAACCTTAAGCTGGTCGCCGAAAAGCTCTTTCATTCTTGCCTTTGTGGGCTTTCCGTCGGATACTATTTTCACCGCCGAGCTTGAAAAGCCGCTGCTTTGCTGAATATAGCCCTTAACCTGCTTTTTTATGTCGCTTTTGCCGTTAACAAGGGCAATAACAGCACAGATTATCACTATCGGAACAGCAGCAACGATTGCTATTCTTTTGTAATTGAGCCTTGTTTTCTTTTTGCGGCGCACATTCGCCGGGCGCGGAGCACCCTGAGCCCTCTGCCCCTGAACGGGTGCGTTATTTCTGTTTGTTACTTCTGCCATAATTCATCACTCCGATGCTGAAAATTAATACATTGTTGACTGGTCTGCTTTATAAGTTTCTTTTGCGCGCTTGATGTAATCATCAAGGTCATCCTTTGATGCACAATCAAGAATCCAGCTCACGGCAAAACGCTCTTCACCGCGAAGGGTGTACTTTGTAACGGTACAGATATAGTAGCTGCCCTTGAGGCTGTTTTCCTCCGGAATATCATTGAGCCCAACATATTTGCCGTATTTGCCCGTTACAAGATAAATGCCCTTAACCTTGATTACTCCCCTGTTTTCGGTGTCACCGAGGTTGGCGGCAACGGCGGCGCGGGTTTCTTTTTTCAGGTGCGGGGAATACTCAACCGAGCAGGATGATGTTTTATAAAAGTGGTCAAGGAAAATATAATCCTTAACCTCACTTTTAACACCCGCATTTTTTGCGGCAAAGGCAGCAATTATGATAACGGCTGCCGCTGCGGCGGCGCAGGCACAGGCGATAATAAGCTTTTTCGGTTCAACGCCCTTCAGCCTTTCGATTACCGTTGAGTTGAACTTTTCACCGGCAGAGGAGAGAACAGCCCGGATTTTATCTGTAACCCGGGGATTGCTCTTTTTGCCTTCCGGCTTTTCGCCCTGTGTTTCTTCAAGTGAATCGAATATATAGTCATCGTTAAGATTATTTTTCTGCATTACTTCCTCCGTTATCAGGCAGTTCTTTGTGAAATGCCCTTTATGCCGCTGACTGCCCAGTCAAAGGAATCGGTGGTGAGCACGGAACCGCAGTATTCACACACGGCTGTACGGTTGATATCAACGGGAGCACCGCAGTTCGGGCAGTTCTGAACGGTTGTTCCGCCGCCAGCCTCGGTCTTTTTGCCGCTTGAACGCACAAGGCTCCACTCATATTCCATAAATTTTTCGGCGGTATTGCTGCCCCTGATGATGTTGCCGGTGTTATCATCAACCACATAGTCAACAATTCGTGTTCTGAGGGCAACAATCATTGTATCAAGGCCGTTTTCCTGCTTGAAACCGCGTATATCAACACCAAGCACGGAAATGCGCTCAACACGGTTGGTCTGTGCATTGCGGCGGTAGGCGTCAAGCTGACGGTCACACTGAGCAAAGAAAGAATCGGTGAGATACGGGCGAAGGGAATCCATATTTTTGCCCTGCCACGCCTCCTGGAAGCGGACATACATATTGGAAACCTTTTCTTTGAACTCGCTTTCGCTGAAAGCGGGGTCAAGGGTAAGATATTCCGAAACGGGGCGGAGGGAGGCGGACTCGGTTCTTTGAGCACCGGGCATAATAACCGGCTTCTTGTTGCCGGATGAGCCTTTGACCTTTCTGTAAACGGCAAAAATAATGACTGCAAGAATGACGGCACCTAAAATTGCCGCGGTCGAATCGGACATTTCTGTTGATTCATAGCCCGAACCGTAGCCGCTGTAACCGCCGTAGCTGTTGTAGCTGTCATAATTATCGTAATTGTCATAATTATCGTAGCTGTCATAACTGTCATAGCTGTCGTAACTGTCATAACTGTCGTAGCTGTCATAGCTGTCATATCCGCCGTAATCGTAATCACCGGCATAATCGCCGAAATCGGCGCGGGCAAACACCACGAGAGTGCAGACAAGGCCTACAACAACAAGCACCGACAAAAGCTTTTTCTTCATCACAAGCCTCCGAAATATTTCAAAATGAAAATATCGTGTTTATTCGACTTATTATAGCACAGCTTTAAATGAAATTCAATGTTTCGCGCCTGCCTTTTTCTTCATATTTTGACGGGGTGGACAAAAAAGAAAAAGTATGATATAATGCCGCAAAATCCAATTAAAGGAAACAGGTTATGAAAAAAATAATTTCAGTTTTACTTATCCTTGCCGTGTGCGCCTGCTGTATGTGCGCCTGCGGAAAAGCAGAGGAGAAAGCCGGGGCTTCCTCCGGTGAAGAAACGGTTTCGCTTATCGACTTAAGCGATGACAAGCTTGGCGGATTAGCCGGCAAATGGAACGATGAAACCGGTGAATACACCCTTGAGTTTGACGGCACATCAATCAAAATAAGTCAAGGCGAAGCGATAATCAACCGTGCCGAGGTAAAGGCCGTAAAATATGCCGACCTTGACACCGAAGACATATTCATTGTTGAGCGTGAAAGCAACGGCTTTTTTGAACCGTTCACCGAGTTCCGTTTAACCCCCTCCGGCAAGCTTTCCACCGTTATGGCTTCCCCCGACGGCAATTCCGTTGAATACACCTTTTCAAAGGTTCAGGCATAAAAATCAGAGAACCGGTCAGATATGGCCGGTTCTCTTTTTTTGTCAAAGTGAAAGCTTGTTCAGCATTTCCGTATATTGTGCATAAGTCAGCTTGCCGTTTGCATAGGCGGATTCCAACATTCGTTTTTTCACATCATCCCTCTGCTCTGCGTTAAGCTCGGCATAAAACGCATCAAGCTCTTTGGTGCTCATGCCGCCCGCTTTTCTGCCGACAATTTCAGCATCGGATAAAGTGTTTTCGGTGACGGTGCCGCTTTTTGATGCCGAAGTTTTGCTTTTTGAGGATGATGAAGATGAAGAGGATGAAGACGACGATGACTTGGTTTCGCCGTAGTTTTTAGCATTGAATTCCCTTATCTTTTCGTCAAGCTCGCTTTGCCATTGTGCATCCTTTACCGCATCACGGCTCTTTTTGTACCCGAATTCCGCATCCCACTCATAATCGCTTCTTGCGTCGCGCTGCTGCTGATAATCGAATTCGGTATCCCATTCATAATCGGAACGCGCATCGCGTTCAAGGGTTCTGTCAAACTCCGACTGCCATTCGCTGTGGTCAAGGGCGGCCTTATCGCGCTTATAATCCATATCGGCGTTGAATTGCCTCTGCTCTTCAAGCAGGTCGGCGGCACTCCACGCCGCATCGGTAACTGACTTGCCGATATCGCCGAAGGAATCGGTTATCATACCTACCGAATCGGCGGCCTGCCCGAAGGCGTTTTTCGCCATATCATCGTAAAATTCGGTTTTAAAGCCCCATTGGTCAAGGGATTCAAGATACATCTTCCAGTCACGGTCTTCAAGGGTCTGAGCCTTGTCGAAGGCATATTCAAGGTCGCGGTAATAGGAATCCATGGCATCCTGCCACCTGCCGTATTCGGTGGAATCAAGGTCGCTCAGCAGCTCCACCCTCTGCATTTTTTCATTTCCCTGCTGCTGCCAGCGGTCAAAGGCTCTCTCTTCAAGCTCGGGAATAACGCTGTTTAAATCATCAAGATAGCTTTGAAAAGCAAGGCTGCCCGCGGTTGCCGCCCACGAGTTGCCGTAACCTCCGGTGAGGGCGGCGGCATTTGCCGCTGTATCCTCCATTGCAAGCCGCCCGTTTCTGACATATTGGTCGCGATACTGCATATAAATAGGGTCTTTTGTGAAATCATAGCTGAACTCCGGGCGTTCCTTTATTTCGGTTAAAAGGGACTGAATTTCATCGGCATAGGCAGATTGATATTCGCCGGGTCTGGAGTTTTCTATCTGTTTCAGCCCTTCAAGCGCCTGCCTCAATTCCTCCGACTGCTCATACTGAGGTTCCTCGTTAAGGGTTGTTTCAAGCTTTTTTCTTGCCTCAATATAATTGCCCGCCGAAACAAGAGCGCCAACGGTACCCGCAAGAATTCCGAGCCCGGCACCTGCACCGGCGGCGGCAACCCCCGCGCCCGCACCCGCAAGCCCCGCGGCAGCGGGAAGAGCCGAAGAAACAAGGGAACCGCCGTTTGAATTTATCGTGCCGGCGTTTGCGTTGCTTTCGGCTTTTTTCAGCGGATTTAATTCTTTCAGATTCTGAACGCCCTGCCCGACAGAGGAAACCGCCTTTTTCACCGTTTCATTCACGGAGGGCAGCTTTTTCTTCTTATTCTGATTGTCGTTTACTCCTGTCATAATTCCTCCATTTTCAGTTTACAGGCGGGTGTTAAAACATTCTGACATTTCCGTTTTCAAAAAGCACATGAAGGCAATCGCTCTGTGTACCGAAAACCAACATCCCCATTTTGCCCGAAAGCACGGCAGAATCCGAATCATTTATTTTGTGATGAACTCCGCTAAGCGCCGGAAAGAAATATACCCCCGGTTCACTCAGCTGTGAAATAACGGCGGAGGATGTTACGGTTTTGCCGCAAAAGCCGCCGCCGAACAGCACCCGCCACGGAAACGAAACGGTTTTATCCGCCGCGCCGAAAATAACCGCATCCGCATTTTCGGGAAAATCTGCCACAGGCACATTGATATCGGTATAAATCTCTTCCCCGCTGAAATTATCGGTGATTGAAAAGCGAACGGTATATGCCGTATCTCTTTGAAGCGCCCCGGTTGTGTATCCGTTTTCGGCAAAAGAGGAAATTGCCGAATCGGTGTCAAATAATGCAATCAGGTCAAAGCCGCCCGCCGAACCCGCCTGCCTGCATTTGATTTTCAGGGTGCAGGGTGAATAAGAACGCAGGCGCAAAAGCTCCGCTTTAAAATTAACAAATAGGTTTTCCGAGCTTTCGGCGCTCACCGTGCCGTTAAAAGTGCACCTGAAAAACGAGATTGCGGAAATGCAGGCCGGTGTATCGGAGCGAAAATGCAGCTCTTCGCTTTGGGCGGTTTTTTCGCCGCCGATATTAAACCCGGTTTTCAGCGTAACCGCTCCGTCATCCTCCGAAAATGTGAACTCCCCCGTTTCAAAGCAAAATCCGTTATTGCCGGATGTTATCTGCGGCGTGCCGGAGCATATTCCGCCCGCCGCGGCAGAAGAAACCGAGATATCCGCCGTTAAATTTTCAAACCGTACCTCCGAGGGGCCTGCAAAAACAACAGCCTTAACCTTTGTTCTGTCTTTAAGAAGAACATATCTGCTTTCGCCCTGAAACTCCGGGTTTTTAATTGTGTCATAATCGGTAAAAGCCGTAACCGTGGTACCCGTCTGCCTGTCGAAAAAATCTTTAACATAAATATTGAACTCAAAATCCGTTTCAAAATGAAAAGACGGCACCACATAAGCGGTGAGTGTTTCGGGCAAAACAGGTGCATGAGAGGGCGTGTAGGGTTGATTGAGCATGACCCCGAATTCGGGCAAAAGCCGGATAAGAAACATATTTTCGCCGCCTGCGGCCTCGTTAAGCACGGTCTGATTCGGCTTAAAGATGAATGACGATTCATCTAATCTTTCGATTTCTCCGGGCTTAAGCCTTGAAAAGAAGGTGTGCAGCACCCTGCCGTTAACGGTTACAAGCTGAAGCGAATAAAGCACATTTACAAAGCACGGTATGGCGGAATCGGTAAAAAGAGCGACGCCGGTATAGGCCACCCTTTTGGTAAGCTCACCCGAAATAACGGCTTTTATCCTGTCAACGGAGTTTTCGCGAAAAGCAAAATACATACCCGCCGTCCACGGCGAATTATCGGTTGAAATATAAGTGTTGATTACTGCCATCAGCCGTTCACCTCGTTAATTGAAATTGCCTCGCCCGAAAATCTTAAAGTGAGTGTTTTTCCGTCGGCGCTTCTCATAAGCTGAAAGCCCTCGCCCTCATTTTCGGAAAAGAATTTAAGCGCCCAGGTTCTGATAATCGGAATATAAAGGTCGTCATTTGAAAAATAGGCAAGTACATTGCCGCCCTGTCTGAATTCAAGCTTTGAGGCGGTATAAACCGTTTCAAATGAGCCCTCACGCGAGCTTGACGAAATAACAATGCCCGATTCTGTTGAAGTGCCGTTTGTGATAAGCCCCGCCCTTATAAGCCCGGAATAATCCTCACGGCAGGCGGCACCGGGGTCCGAATCACCGAACACGCCGTTTATGGTTTCGATGATTTTGCCGTAAACGCTTTCAATGGTGACCCCCTGCCCGCTTAAAGCGAATTTTGAATCCGCCTGCTCGGTTAATATGTAGTTATCGCTGACCCATTTCCTTTGCAGAGCAAGGCTTTCGGTAAGCTCGCTGAAGGATTCCGAAATCAATGAAGCATTCTTTTTTATTTCCCTGCTCAATGCGTTGATTTTTGCATCCGCTCCGGTTGCGGCATCGGTGAGCGATATTGCGCCGGAGAGCTTTTCCGAGCTCTCCGGGCTGAAATTGTCAACATCAAGATTATTGAGCACATACCGGAGCTGTTCGTGAACCTTTTGAGAATAACGAAGAAGCTCCTCCACCTTTTCCTCGGTTGTGGCTCCGTTTCTGAAAGAGGGCAGCGAAACATTGAAATCAGCCACGCACCGCATCGCCGCCTTCCTCGATAAATTTGCTCAGCGAATATAAAGTACACTCGCCCTTGCCCGACAAACGGATTTTGAAATGGTCGCAGCGCGGGGTGACAAACGGCACGGTTACAGCCCTTTTTCTGTTTGCGTGAAAGCAGAATTTTTCCACCCATTCACCGCTTGAATCAAACTGAAACGCAACCCTTATTTCGGCGTTTTCCTCCGCCTCAAAGCGAAGCTGCAAAAAAGAATAATATCTTCCGTCACAGTCGTTCATACCGAGGTCGCCGGATTCCGCAAACCAGCTCACCTCGCCCTCGCTCTGTACCGGCTGAATATTGCCCTCATAGCCGCAGGAATCAAGGCAAAAAAGCTTTGTGCCCTCGCAGGCGAATATATCATCCTTGATACTTGTCATAAAGGAAATATCCGCTTCATTCTCCTTTGTCCATATCATTCTTGCGGTATCAAGGCACCAGAGGTTCCTTTTTCCGCCGGAAAGCTCCGTCATACAGATGTAATACCTGCCGCGCGACGCACCCGCAACACCGTTTATGAATTTTCCGGTGCCGAGAGCCTCCGAAACACTTACAGGGATGCCGCCGTTATAGGCAACAACGCCGGATTTTGAAAGGTAATACAGAGTTTCATCAACAATCACCGCCGATTTATGGCAGCCGCTTCTTATCCCGCGACCCTGAGCAGATGTAACCTGAAAATTAGAGGGCTTGGAGCCGAAAACCTTGTGAATCATATTTTCCTTGAAAAATATCACGCTGCCGTCAAGCACAGCCGCGCCCGTAAAGGCTCCGTCGGAACCGAGTGAAACGGCATAGCTGTCGGAGGCAAGGCCGGAAAAGGAGTTCCAGTTTTCGGGGTCACCGAGCTTGCAGGCATAAAGGGAGTTTACCCCTCCGCCGTAGCGGCACCCCCACAGACGGTTTTCACTTTCCACAACAAAATCAAGCTCCGGCACAAGGCGCGAAAAGCTGACATTTCCCGAAGCAGGGTGAACGGACATTATTCCGTAGCTGCCTTCATCTGCGGCAGAAAAAATGCCCGCCACAACTATCCACCCCGCGCCGGAGGAATAAACGGTGAATGAGCCGTTTAAATCCGCAGCTGACATACCGGCTATTTGAACGGTGTCATAGGCTTTAAAAGCGGGTTCTCCGCCTGCCGTACCGAGCAGAGGATGTGAAAGCTTTACAAAAGTTGTCGGCACCGGGTTCCAGGTGCCGGAGGCCGCGCTGAACACCCTTAAAACAGGCTGTGCACCCGAGATGTCGAGCCACACGGCACCGTTTTCTGCCGAATCGGCGGCTGCCGATTGAAGCACACCCGAATAAGATGTTCCGTCCTCCATACAAAGCTCCGCCGTTAAATCACCCGCGGATGAGGCGGGTATAGTGACGGTTCTTTCAAGTGCTTTTGCCTGCCCGCTTACCGTGTTGTAGCGCACCTTGTCTGGGAAAATGATAACCTCGGCACCCATTGAAACAAGCTGCCTTTCGCCGCCCGACGGCAGCAGCAATGCAGAAACGGCGCTAATCTCTTCACCGGCATAATAGAATCGGCTTATTCCGCTTTCGTTCTGTTCTGCCGTGCTTGTTACAACACAAAGGCTGTCCTTTGCAAGCATACCAACAACCGTTTCGCCGTAATCGGTTAAAAGCAGCCTTTTGCCGCGCACCGAAAGGCAGGGATAATTTTTGGTTGAAAGGTTTTCCATATCGGCAAACTCACCGTCCGAAATCACCTTGCTTCGGTTTATTCCGCCGAAGGCGGTAAGAATATCGCGTGAGCGAACGGGAGATGCAAGGCCGGGAATATTCATTCTTTCTCACCCCCTGCGAAGAAGCCGGAAATGCTGATTTTTCTGCACCGGCATATGGGTACGGTTAAACCACGAAAGGAAATCGGAATATGCCGCCGAAAACTCCGTGGCGGAATTTGCATAACGGGCGGCATCGTTATTTGCCCTGTCTATCTCCATTCTGAGGTAAGCGGGGTAAATTTTATCGTAAGGGTGCTTAACAGAAAGCTCAGAGTCGGCATTTCCGCTTTCCGGCTGAAGAGTCTGAGGCAGTTCACATTCGTGAGTAAGATAAACCTCATCTTTTATCAGGGCTTCAAGCTCCGAAAGCCACCTCATTTTCTGAGCCGTGTCGTAGCTGTTGGGCTTAAGCTCATCACACAACCCTATCGCCTTTGCCGCCGTCAATTTCTTGAATTCTCCGAAACAAATTTTTCCGCCTTTGCTCCGGCGCGCTCGGAATCTCTGACTGCCCACGCCAGAGGGGCAGGCACGGTAACGCTTTCACCGTTTCTGATAACCGCGTTTTTGCCGTTAACCGCCACATAGGTCTGCGAATCCTCGCGATGAGTTTTGGGTATAAACACCCTGCACATTGCCCTTTCGGGGGCAGCGGTGCCGTTTACTTTCTTGTTTGCCATTTATTATTTCCTCCTTTTTTCTCGCTCCCTGCGGCAAAACCGCAGGGAGCAATTTGTTACGGGTTATCAGTTGGCTTCCGCTTCAAGAGTGGAGCAGGATTCAATGCGAATCATATATTCCTCAATAAGGCGAACGGCTGTTTTCATACCCTTCCAGCCGATTGAAGAACGCTGATTGAGGGGGTCATTGCCGTAGCCTTTCTGCTTGACGATATGTTCGATTCCGCCGCCGGCAATATCGGTAACGCCGTAGGCATCCGCACCGAGCACCATGGTGCAGAAAACGGGGCGGTTATCCTTGGCGCCGTAGGGCTCAATTTCATCATTTGCGGCGGGAGGATTGGTTGAATCGGGAAGGTCGGTTGAAGCAAAGGAATCACCGGCATAATCGAGTACAAGAGTTGCCGCGGTTGCGGAGCCGCCGCCGGAAGCGGCGGCATAGGCAGTTGCACTTTTAATTACATAGGGAAGCCCGTCAATGGCTACTTCAACACCCGCCCATTTTGCAGCATCATCGGCAGAAAGCTGGCAGGCGGAATCGGTTTTAAGAGTAATAACACCGTTTGAATAAGAGGCAATTTTAAGCCCGCTGTTCGGGAGCTCATCACCGACGGTTATCTTTGCCTCGGTGGATTCAACAAAACGGACATTGCCGATTTTGCCTATCTCGCCGCGAAGAATCTTTTCGGGGTCGGCATATTTCTGAATATCAACCCATGCTTCGCCCGCCTCCTGCATAAGGTCATAGGCAACATAGGGGTGAACAATCGCAACATAGGCGCCGTCAATGGTGGGGGCATTCTGACCCTTAAGGGCAGCCGCCGCTCTGAAAACATCCTTAACCCTGAGCACGGCAGTTTCATCAAGGCCGGTTCTGAAATCAACCGCGGTATAGGTGCTGCCGCTCTTTGTGGGGCAGAACATAACATTGGTGCCCGCGGTAATAACATTTCTGACCACGGTATCCATGGTTCTGCCCGCCTGGTCGGCAAGCTTTTTGGTGGCCTCAACAATGGTGTTGTCAATGGCGGTAAGCTCAAGCAGGTCGGTCTGCTCAATGTAATCGCCGTACTGGTCAACGGTTGCCTCAACCGCCGAAACGGAAAGCTTGTTGCCCTTGGGGGTTACGCCCTCGGTGATGGGGGTAAGCGCCTTGTCAAGAGTATTGAAGCGGCGGAACTCAATGGTTCTGCCTCCGTTTTTGGGGATGGGTCTTTTCTGACCGAACTGCTCGTGAACAAGCTTTGCCCCCGTAAGCTCGACAAGAGCCTTGTCATAAAAGGTTTTCATTTCGGGGGTAAGGCCGCTGTTTGAGGTGTAGCTCACCGAGGAAGAGGGGTCGTTTGCGTTAACATAAGCCGAGGTGCCGTTTACTGCCTCATTTGCCGCAAAAAGCTGAAGATTGTAATTTTTCAAATTGTTCTCCTTCCTTATCTGAAAGTTATTTTTTCTCCCCTGCCCGCCCTTGCGAACAGGTCGTTGATTTCGCCGAGCGAAAGGGAATCGGGTGAGGTTGAACGAACCGCCGGAGCTCCCGATTCCATTCCGTTTTCCACGGGGCGAATACCGTTTGAGCGAACCGAGCTCACCATTGCCGCCTTGGCTTCCCTTGCGGCACAATCCCTTGCCTCACGCATAAAAGAATCAAAATTAGCTGTTTTAAACGCGGTTTCAACGCTTGCACCCGCATTGAGAAGCTCGGTAAAAGCGGGATTGCCTTTAACCTGCGCCGCAAAATCAAAGGCGGGATATTTTTCCCTGAGCCTCTCGCTCTGAGTCATCCACGCGGCAAACTGATTCTTTCTTGCCTTAAGCTGCTCGTTTTTCTTTTTAAATTCGCTCAGCTTTTCATCCTCGGGCTGTTCTTCGCCGTCGGCTTCCCGGGTGCCGTCGGCTTTTTCGCCGCCGGAGGTTTCTGCAAGCAGCTTTTCAAGCCTTGCCTCATCCTCCTTTGCCTTGCGGAAGCGCTTGTCTATTATTTTCTGCACACGCTCGGCATACTGCTCCCTGAATCTGCACTTGATGAGTTCATCAAACTCAGCGGAAAGGTCGGTTTCCTTTTCCGTTTCCGCCGTTTCCGCGGCCTCACTCACGGTGTCGGCCGCTTCGCTGTTTTCCCCGGCATCTGCGCTTTCGGCTGCGGCTTCACCCGCCGCATCCTGCGCAAAAAGCTGAAGAAGATAGGTCCTTTTTTTGCTTTTCATTTTTCACCTTTCATCGTCTTTCCGAAGTGTCATAATTTATCATATATCCCCCCGGTTTACGGAGAGTTATAAGCAGGTTGCCGCAACAAATTCGGGATAGTTTTCACTTAAAAGCACAAGTCCGTCGGCAATGCTTGCAAAAATTGCCTCCATAACGGGCTCATAGATAACGGCATCCACTACCGCCTCTCCGTTTTCATTCATTTCTCCCTCGCTTATGATTTCGCAATCATACTTTTCAAGGGCGTGAAGAAGGGTAAAGATGTGTGATGATACCGCCGCGCAGACAATATCCTGACCCCTGATGCCGTAGCCCGTGTGCCCCCTGAGAATCAGCGTGTGACGGTTTCCTTTAACCCTGTATGTTATCTCCGTCACCGCAATCACCTCACCGCCGTTGCGGCTCTTGTTTTTTCCTTTGCCTTTTTAACCGTTTTGTGCCCCTTATCGGTCAAAAAAGTGTTTTTGATTTTCGGGTAAACCGCTGCTGCCTGCTCACTGAGCAAACCTTCGTCAACAAGCTCCTTTAACCTTTCGGTTCCGTCTTTTGAATCAAGCTCTGCTGCCATTTCGGCACTTTTGGCGCGAAGCCTTGAAACTACGCCGAATTTTTCCGCATTTTCGGTAATAATTCCGATAAGCTTATCCTTGTTGTCAACATCCATCATCTGAATGCAGGCAAGCGCCTGGTCGGCAACCGCGGGATTGAAAAATCCCATTGAAAAAAAGTTTACCGCATCCTGATTCTGAGCCGCACGCGAAAACGGATTGGATTTGTGAGCCTTGACCTTGATATCAAAAACGGGGAGCCTTTCGCCGAGCCCTATTCCCGAGGGGTCGTCCATAGTTCCGGGCAAAATGGCGGCATTATCAAAGCTTGCATACTCCATTCTGCCGCCGTCACCGATAATGCGGAAGGTTCTCGGCGCGGAATAAAACTGCCTCATAAGCTCTATCATAAGCTTGCACACATCGGCAAAGGCACGGTATGAGCCGGAAATTATATCGCGTGAGGTTTTGCTGCCCGCCTCCTGCAGGGCGGAAATCGCCGCGCCGGAGGTTACGCCTGCCGCCGTGCTGCCCTGCGAAAAATCTCGGTTTGAGGATGTTTCCTTAAGCTCGTCTATTTTCGCCTGCAAAATGGCAACATACACATCCGAAAGCTCCGCCGGGGAATATTCGCGCAAAGTGTCCTCGCCGAGATTGCCGTTGGTAACATGAATGAGAGGGTTTGTCCAGTCGGTAAACTCATCCATATTAATTGAGGTGTCGCTTCGGGTAAAATAGCGCCTCATTGCCCCCTGCTCCGCGTTGCGGACTATAATGGCGTTCAGGCGGTCAATGGTTACGGCGTTATCCTTCATAACATCAATGTAGCCGAAGCCCGCGATTGTGCCCTTTTCGGGAAAAAGCGAATCAACCACAAACGGATATTTTCCGTGGGAATAATAGCTCTCTCCGCCTCCGTCATCCTCGGATGAATACAGCACCGTGTCATTGACGAATTTAACATAGCAAAGAACCGTTTTACCTTTGACATTCTTCTTGTAGTACCAGTCTATAACCGCGCTTTTGTCGCCGGTGTCGATATCGTCATCATAAACATATCTCGCCGTTTCAAGCGCGGGTGACGAAAGCCTGTCACGAAGCTGAGGGTAACGGGAAACAAGCGTTTCGTTATCACACAGCTCAACGGTAAAAATGTTTTTGGAGCGCTGAATGTCGCTTATCCCCGGCTCCCAGAAAATGTTGAGCAGGTCAACCGTTTTTATCTCGATATCACCCAGCCCGTTCTGCTTTTCCGGGTTCCAGAACACTCCCCACACGGCGGTTCCGGTTTTTATCTTCTGCCAGGCGGCATTGCTGAAAGCAAGCTCAAAATCATTTTGTTCAAGCACCACGGGCAGAATGCTCGTGAGCGCCTTTGCCGTTTCGGCATCGCCGCTCTCCTGGGCAAGGCAGGTGCACTCCGGCAGGTTATCCATTATGTCGG
>JAZUJM010000167.1:0-7539 GCA_045642785.1 Acutalibacteraceae bacterium
TGGCCTCCGACTTAAGGTGACGGAGCATTCGCTGGATTCCTATGCCTGCGGGCAGCAGGGATTCCCCGACTATGTGAACCCCGATTATTCGCAGTTTTTTACCTTTGCATTCATTTTTACCGTGATGCACGTGCTGACGATGGTGGTGGCAACCGCGCCCCGTGAATTGGGGGCCATGCCGATTCTCTACCTTCTGGCGGGCATTTACGTTATCGTAATCGTATTGAGGCGGTGAGGTGACACAATGAGTTTCATGAAGAAAGCAATGGCGTGGGGAGCGAAAAACTCCCCGTGGATTGTTCATTTTAACGCGGGCGCCTGCAACGGATGCGACATTGAGGTGGTGGATGCCATTACCCCCCGCTATGATCTGGAAAGGCTCGGCGTGCTCAAACAGGGGGGCCCCCGCCATGCCGATGTGCTTGTGTGCACCGGTGCCGTAACTTTGCAGACAAGGGAAAGATTAAAGCAGATTTACGACCAGATGAGCGAGCCGAAATTTGTTGTTGCCGTGGGCACCTGCGCCTGCACGGGCGGAGTTTTTGACGGGTGCTACTGCGTTACCGGCGGAATAGATACCGTTGTTCCCGTTGATGCCTATGTGCCCGGCTGCGCCGTTCGCCCCGAAGAGATAGCAAACGCCGTACAGAGGCTTCTTGACGGCATAGGAAAAGAGAAAAAGGAGGAAAGCGAAAATGACGCCTGAGGAAAAAGTTATCGAAGAGCTTTCGTCAAAGCTTGATTTTTTATCCGGCAAGCTTTCTTCACCTGCCGAAAAAAGAATATTTTCCGCTCCTCTTGACCGCAACCAGTTCAACCGTGCCATCCGCTTTCTTCACGATGAAACCGATTTTTTCAGGGCTCACCATGTGATTGGCGTTGACGACGGCGACAATCTCGGATTTATCTATCTGCTTTCAAATAACGAGCACATTATGCTTGCACTCAAGGAAACCGCGCCCAAAAGCAACCCGGAGGTTGATTCCGCCACATGGCTTTATCCGGCTTTTCTGCTGCATGAGCTTGAGCTCTGCGACCTTTTCGGCGCAAAGGTGGAGGGGCTTCCCAACCGCCCGCACTATCCTTTGCCGGACAACTGGCCTCAGGGGCAGTACCCCATGCGCAAAGAGTGGAATCCGGAATATTTCAACAAAGACACCATGACTTATGAAAAGCCCGAAGAAAAGGGAGAGGGGGATGCACAATGAGCGAAGACAACAGAGTGGTTATCCCCATAGGCCCCCAGCACCCCGCGCTTGATGAACCCGCAACCTTTACCGTTACCCTCAACGGCGAAAAGGTAGACAGCGTTGTTATCGGTGTGGGCTACAATCACCGCGGGCTTGAAAAGGCCTGCGAAAGCAGAAGCTATGTGCAGGACCTTTATATTATCGAAAGAGTGTGCGGAATCTGTTCCCACGCTCACACCTCCGCTTTCTGTATGTCGGTGGAAAAGCTTGCCGGCATTGAAATACCCGAAAGAGCTGAGTATATCCGCGGCATAGTGGCCGAGCTTGAAAGGCTTCACAGCCATCTGCTCTGGCTCGGCGTTGCCGGGCACGAAATAGGCTTTGACACCCTGTTTATGCTCACCTGGCGCGACCGTGAAAAGGTTATTGACCTGCTTGCGGAAATCGGCGGCAACCGCATAAATTACGGGGTTAACACCTTCGGCGGTGTACGCCGCGATATTGACGAAGAGCTTGAAGCGGAAATCCGTAAAACCTGCGATGAGCTCGAAAAACAAATTGACTACTATATTAAGCTCGCCTTGACCGAGCCCACACTTAAGCTGCGCCTTTCCGGAATAGGCAGGCTTTCGCGTGAGGATGCCCTTCGCTTCGGTGCCACCGGCCCCGTGCTCAGGGCGGCGGGCGTTGCCGATGATATCAGGGCGGACGAGCCCTACGGCATTTACAAAAGAATAAAGGTCAATGTTATCACTGATGAATCTGCCGATGTTTTCGGCAGAACGGTGGTAAGGCTTAAGGAAATGGTTGAAAGTATTCGCATTATCCGCGCCTGCCTTGATGAAATGGAACCCGGCGAAATCTTAAAGAGGGTTCCCAGAAGAATACCCGCGGGTGAAATAATAACCAGAGTTGAAGCGCCGAGAGGTGAGGACATTCACTTCATCCGCTCCGACGGCACCGATGTGCCCGACCGTGTGCGTGTGCGTGCCCCAACCGAGGCCAACTGGCACGGAATGCAGCATATGTTAAAGGGCGAATACCTTGCCGATGTGCCCGTGAGCATTGCGGCAATAGACCCCTGCTACTCCTGCACCGACCGCGCCATTACCCTTGTTGACGGCTCAAACACCAATGTTACCGACTGGCAGTCGATTCGCTCGGCGGGAATAGAATTCTACCGCGCAAAGGGAATAGACCCATCGCTTATCAAGCTTGAAAGAGGTGATGAGTGATGGTGATAATGCTTTTCAAAATGATAATCTTCCCCGGCCTGCTTTTCTTGTGCGTTTATGCGGTTATTCTTGAATTCCTTGACCGCAAGCTTTATGCAAGAATGCAGAACCGTGTCGGCCCCAAGTGGTATATCCCCGTTGCCGATTTTATCAAGCTTATCGGTAAGCAGAGTATTCTGCCGAAGGATGCAAACCATCCCATGATGAAGGCGATGCCCTATGTTTCGCTTGCCGGCGTTGCCTCGGCGTTTATTTATATTCCCGTCGCCGGGCTCAGTACCACATTTTCATTTGAGGGCGACCTTATCATAGTGCTTTATTTTCTCACTTTCCCGGCAATAGCTCAGTTCCTTGCGGGCTGGTATTCAAGAAGCCTTTATGCAACCGTCGGCGCCTACCGCGTGGTAACCCAGATGTTTGCCTATGAGGTGCCTCTGTTTATGGGCCTGCTTGCGCCCGCCGTTCTTGCCGAAAGCTGGAGCATTGCGGGAATAGCGGCGTTTTACGGTCAGAAGCCCATGCTTATCGCCGTGGAGCTGCCCGCGTTTATCGTCACCGTTGTTGCCTCTCAATGTAAGCTTGCAAGAATGCCCTTTGACGCACCGGAGGCGGAAACCGAAATAGTATCCGGCCCCTATGTTGAATACGGCGGCAGGCTGCTTGCCTTCTTCCGCCTTTCGCAGGATGCCGAAACTCTTGTGCTCATTTCTCTTATTGCGGCGATTTTTCTTCCGCTCACAACGGGAATCACCGCGGTTAATGTTGTGCTTTGGTTTGTAAAAACCCTTGTTATTCTTTTCCTGATGAGCTTTATGAGGGCGGTTATGGCAAGGCTTCGCGTCAATCAGACCGTAAGCCTTTGCTGGAAGGGACTTGCGCCCGTGGCTCTTATTCAGATGATTGCAAATATTCTTATCAGGGGGTGGGTAAAATGAGAGATATAAAAATCCCCGGAAAAATCGCCGCCGAGGTTCTTAAAAATCTGTTCAGAAAGCCTGCCACAATAGGTGTCAGCGGCAATGAGCCCGTTAAAAGTGAACGGCTGAGGGGCCTTATCAGCTACAATCCCGAAAACTGTGTTGCCTGCGGCCTTTGTATGAAGGACTGCCCGACGGGTGCTATCAAGATAATAAATGACGGCACCCGTGAAGAAAAAAAGATGCGCGGTGAAATAGACACCGGCAGGTGCATTTTCTGCTGCCAATGTGTTGATTCCTGCGCCAAAAAGTGCATTTCCGTCACCCCCGAGTTCAATCTTAACGGTACAAGCCGTGAGGAGCTGAAAAAGAAGCTGTGAGCCTTAAAGAAATGCTTGCCCCGTATTTTGAGGGCAATAAAAAAATAGCCGCCCTCGGCGTCGGCTCGGTGCTCAGAAATGATGACGCTGCCGGTATGATTTTTGCCGACGAGCTTCAAAGGCTTTGCAAAAGCGAACGCCTGCTTGTGCTCGGCGGCGGCAGCGCGCCGGAGAATTTCACCGGGGTTATCAAGGCTTTTTCGCCGGATATTCTGTTTATCGTTGATGCCGCGTTTATGGGCTGCGGGGTTGGCGAAGCAAGGCTTCTCGGCTCAGAGAAAATCGGCGGAATGTCATTTTCAACCCATATGCTGCCGCTTCCGCTTATGCTCGATTATCTTAAAAGCGAGTGTGGCTGTACGCCCGTTGTTATCGGAATTCAGCCTTCGGATACCGGGCAGGGTATGACGGTGAACAAAACCGTTGAGGCCGCGGCAAAGAACCTTGCTGCACTATTCGCCGAAAATATGGGTTCGGTCAATAATTAATAATTCTTAATAATTTTCTAATTAATTTTTATTTTGTTGACATAAGTTGACCCTTTCGGTATTATAGTAATAATTTGTTCATATTTTAGAATAGGAAGAAAGTCTGATGAAAGAACTGTCAGTCCCTACTGTTCGCCGGATTCTCGATACATCGGCGGAAAAGTACGGTGATCGCCCTTTTATTAAATATTTCACCAACGGCAGAAGTTTTGAAAAAAGCTTTAACGATTTAAGAAAAGACAGCCTTTCCGTCTGCCGCTTTTTAAAGAATAAGACCGACGAAAAAATAAATGTTGCCGTTATCGGCAAAACAAGCTATGAGTACCTTGTTTTTGCAATGGGCGTGCTTATCAGCGGCAATGTGTTTATCCCCTTTGCACCCGAGATTTCATCTGCCGAGGCGGCATCGCTCTTTGATTCCGCCGATATTTCAATGCTGCTGTGCTCCGATGATTTCGGCGAAACGGCAAGGGAGATATGTGTTCTTTGCCCCCGTATTACCGAAACGGTTGTTTTTTCTTCGCTTTTCAACATCAAAAACGAGTTTTCGGATTCATCGGAATATGCCGCCCTTTCCGACTGCGACACCGATGTTAATGACGTTGCGATGATTGTTTTCACAAGCGGCACCACCGGCATTCGCAAGGGCGTTATGCTTTCGCAAAAGGGGCTTGTCGGTAATGTTATGTACACCGACTATGTTGATGTTCTTCGCGAGGGTGAAACCACGCTTTCTGTTTTGCCGATGTACCATGTTTACTGCTTCTCCGGTGATTTCATAAGGAACCTTATGAACGGAGTTACCTTCTGCCTCAACACCGAAATGAGAGATTTGCAGGCAAATCTTCTGCGTTATCAGCCCGGAGTTATGAGGGTTGTGCCGATGATTGCAAGCTCTCTTCTTCAAAGAGTTAAGGTCATTCGCCGCAGGGAACCGGCACTTTCCGCGCGTGAAGCGGCAGAGCGTGTTTTCGGCAAAAACATCCATTTTCTTATTTCCGGCGGAGCCTATCTTCCGCCCGAGCTCATTGAAGACTATGCTGAATGCGGAATCACTCTTCGCCAGGGCTATGGTATGACCGAGGCGGGCTGCCGTATTTCCGTTCCCGATACCGAGGCGGATAAAAGCTCGGTGGGCAGGGTAATTGATATCTGCGATGTCAGAACCCAAAACGGTGAAATTCAGGTCAACACCCCCTCCGTTATGCTCGGCTACTACAAAATGCCGGAGGAAACAAAAGCAAGCTTCACCGAAGACGGCTGGCTTAAAACCGGGGATATCGGTTATGTTACCGAAGACGGGCAGCTGTTTATTACAGGCCGCGCAAAGAATCTTATCATCCTTTCCGGCGGTGAAAACGTTTCACCTGAGGCAATAGAAAAGAAATTCAATTCCTATCCCTTTGTTCAAGAGGTTATGGCCTATGCCGAAAAGGACCGCATAATTCTTGAGGTTTATCCCGATTTCGGCGAAATCGAAGCGGCGGGAATTGATGATTATGAGGCTGAAATAAAGGGCAGGGTCAGCGAACTCAACAAAACGGCCAAGCCCTCACATATTATTGCGGAGGTTCGCTTCCGCGCTGCACCGTTTGAAAAAACCGGCACGGGAAAAATAAAGAGAAAAGAAAATACAATCTGAGGAGAGTTGTTCAATGGCAGAAAGAAAATATTATGAGCTTATTCCGCCGCAGGAAATGATTCAGTTCATGCTCAAATACAGCTTCTTCCACAAGCAGGTTACACAGATACCCGCTTCCGTCATTGTAAAAAGGAAGATAGATTTTGAACTTATGAAAAAAGCTCTTGCCATTGAAGGCCGGCGCAACGACTGCATGAGGCTCCGCTTTAAAAAGCAGGGCGGCAAAACAATGCAGTGTTTCCTTGATGAGTGGGTTCCGCTTGATGTCCCCGTGCTCACCTTTAAAACGAAGGAAGAGCAGGAGCGGGTTCTCAATGAGGATGCCGGCAAAACCATTCACTACCTCAAGGATGAAACTATGAGAATAATGTTCTTCAACTCCTTTGACGGGCGTTGGGGAATTTACATAAACGTTTCTCACCTTGTTATGGATGCAGCCGCGGTTTTCGTTTTCTTCGGCGACCTTCTTGCCGTTTATGACAGCCTTGAAACCGGTGCTCCCATGCCGAAGGCTCTCGGAACCTATGAGGCGGTTGTTAAAAAAGAGCTTGCCTATATTCACGATGAAAAAAGAGTGAACGCCGATAAGGAATGGTACCGTGAATTCTTCCTTGAACACGGCGACCCGATATATAACGGGGTTCACGGCCCGGAGCTCCTTGAAAAAGAAAGAAAGAAGAAAAAGAATCCCGATTTAAGGGTTACCACCTGCTTTGACCCGATTCACGATAAAGCGCTTCTCACAAAGCGCCCCGTTTCTGCCGAAGACAGCAAGCCCATTCTTGATTTTATGGAATCCACCGGCGTTTCTCCCGAGTGCCTTATGCAGCTCGGTATGAGAATCCATGTTGGCAAAATCAATTACAGGCAAACCGATACATATTTTGTTACCCTTTGCACCAGAAGGCGCACTTATGCCGACAAGCGCTGCGGCGGCACAACGGCCGTTCCGCTTCCCTGGCTTATCAGAATGAGCGAGGAAACCAAATTCGGCGAGGCTCTTGATATGCTCAAAGAGCTTCAGGGCAAAATGTACAGGCATATGGATTATCCGTTCATTCAATGGCGCGACCTTGAAAACGAGCTTTTCCATTATTCCTCGGCGGCAGCCTCTTCATCAATGATGTTTTCGTGGTTCCCGCTTGAAGAGGGCACTATGAGCGGCTGGGATTATGAGTTTTCCGGCTACAGCATAGGCAGGTATGTAATGCCGCTTTACAGCTACACCATGAAGGATGCGCACACCGGCAATCTTAAATTTGCCTATCTTCACCGCACAAATCTTATCAGCGTTGAAAATATAGACGCACTTCATAACAACACAATCAAAGCATTAAAGCTCGGCTGTGAAAACCCCGGGTTGACAATAGGCGAAATAATGGATAAGCTTAACTGAGGAGGAAAAGAAAATGGAAAAGATAAAAGAGATGATAGAGGATCTTATCGGTGATCTTCCGGTTGAGCTTGACGAATCAACTGAGCTCAGGGGTGAGCTCGGGCTCAACTCAATGGATATGATAACCCTTGCCCAGTGGCTTGAATCCGAATACGGAATCGAACTGCCGGATAAAGAGCTTGCTTCCATTGTGACCGTGGGTGACATTCTCAAAAAGATTGCATAAGTTCACAAAAAATCGCCCCAGCCGCCTAACAGCACCGGCGGAAAAGATGTTTTGGGTGTCAGGCA
>JAZUJM010000168.1:0-5682 GCA_045642785.1 Acutalibacteraceae bacterium
GGTCGGAGCCTTTACTTGCTCACCCCGACAGACCGCGGGATGCCTTATTTATTGCCGAAAGCCCCAAGGTGGTTGAAAGAGCTCTTGATTCGGGCTATGAGCCCGTTTCACTTTTGCTTGAAAGAAAACATATTGATGGCGAAGCAAAAGGAATATTGCAAAGGGCAGGGGATGCTCCGGTTTTTACAGCCGAAGAAGAAATTCTTGTTAAGATTACCGGATTCAAGCTTACAAGAGGTGTCCTTTGTGCTTTTAAAAGAAGAGAAATGCCGGGTGTTGATGAAATATTAAAAGAGAAAAAGCGTGTTGCCGTGCTTGAGGATGTTATGAACCCGACAAATATCGGTGCAATTTTCCGCAGCGCCGCCGCGCTTAATGTGCAGGGGATTCTGCTCACCTCCGGCTGCGCCGACCCGCTTTACCGCCGTTCATTAAGGGTCAGTATGGGCAATGTGTTTTCCGTACCTTGGACTTATCTTCCGAAGGGTGCCGATATTTCATCGGAGCTTCATGGCAGAGGATTCAAATGTGCCGCTTTGGCGCTGAATGATGATTCCGTGAGTATTAAAGAACCGGCACTTTTAAAGGAGGAAAAGCTTGCAATGATTCTCGGCACCGAAGGTGACGGGCTCAGAAGTGTTACCGTTGAGGGCTGTGATTACACGGTTAAAATTCCCATGGCAAACGGCGTTGATTCCCTTAATGTTGCCGCGGCAGCGGCGGTTGCCTTCTGGCAGCTTTGCTGATTTTTTGTTGCTTTTGCTCTTCCATTTTTTAAAATTATATGATATAATCTAAAATGTAAATTTTCGGCTTTTGCCGAACATCAATCAGGAGGCAGAAAATGGACAAAAAACTTGAACCTTTATTTACACCGTGGAAAATCGGTAACTGCGAAATTAAAAACAGAATAGTATTGACAAGTATGGGCGGCACCGATCTTTTCGGCTGGATGGAGAAAAACCATTTTGATAAAGACGGCGCAAAGTTTATTATGGAGGTTGCAAAGAATAACTGCGGCCTTGTGCTTCCCGGATGTCAGCCCGTTTACAATCCCATGTTCGGCCAGTGGCTTGAGAACAATAAAAAGATGTTTAAGGATCTTGCAAAGTGGATGCCCGAATTTCATAAAACCGGTGCAAAGCTTTTTGTTCAGCTTACCGCAGGCTTCGGCCGCTCCTTCACCGTCAGCAGTATGATGGAAATGCTCTATAACACTCCCGTCATCAACAAATTAAGCAAGCCCTTTATGAATCTTGATAAAATTACCGCCTCCGCTTCTCCCTCCCCCAACCGTTGGAGCGACAAGCTTCCTTCAAGAGAGATGACAAAGGAAGAAATCAACAGATTTGTTGAATCCTTTGCAAAGAGTGCAAAGCTTCTTAAGGATGCCGGTGTTGACGGCGTTGAGGTTCATGCCGTTCACGAGGGTTATCTTCTTGACCAGTTCACTCTTAAGTATGTTAACAAGCGCACCGATGAATACGGCGGCTCTTTTGAAAACAGATATCGCTTTGCAGTTGATATCGTAAAGGCTATCAAAAAGGAATGCGGCGATGATTTCCCCGTTTCCCTTCGTTACTCCGTGCTTTCAAAAACAAAGGGCTTCCGTCAGGGTGCTATCCCCGGCGAAGATTATGTTGAAGCAGGCCGTGATATGGAAGAATCCGAAAAGGCCATCAAATACCTTTCTGATGCAGGCTATGATATGTTCAACTGCGACAACGGCACCTATGATGCATGGTACTGGGCACATCCCCCCGTATATATGCCCGAAAACTGCAACCTTGCCGATGTTGAGCACATAAAGAATTACACCGACAAGCCCGTTGTCTGTGCTGGTCGCCTTGACCCGAGAGTTGCCGCTGATTCAATAGCCGCCGGCAAGCTTGACGGTGCAGGCTTTGCAAGGCCTTTCCTTGCCGACCAGGCTTGGGTAACAAAGCTTATTGACGGCAAAGAAGAGGATATCCGTCCCTGCATCCTTTGCCACAACGGCTGCTTCAATATGTGCCACTACAAGGGTGTTCCCAACGACCAGGAGCTCGGCGACAGCCTTCATCTTGCCCGCTGTGCAGTTAATGCCGAAACAATGCAGTGGAAAAAGCACTATATCAAAAAGACCTCAAGCCCCAAAACCGTTCACATCGTCGGCGGCGGTATTGGCGGTATGGAAGCTGCAAGAGTTCTTAAGCTCCGCGGTCACAATCCCATTATCCACGAAAAGAGCGGCGTTCTCGGCGGAACCTTTATCCCCGCCTCTGCCGAAAGCTACAAGGGCAAGCTTCGTGAGCTGCTTGAATGGTACAGACTTCAGATGAAGAAGCTCAATGTTGAGGTTAAGCTCAACGACGAAATAAAGGATATTTCCGTTTTCGGTTCCGCTCCCGTTATTGTTGCTACCGGCTCCAGACCTGTTAAGCTCGGCAAAATCCCCGGCTTTGACAAGACCATTGAGGGCTGTGAATTCCTTAACGGCGAAAAGCAGATTGGCGAAAATGTTGCCGTTATCGGCGGCGGCCTTACCGGCTGTGAAATCGCTTACGAAATAGCACTTCAGGGCAAAAAGGTTTCCATAGTTGAAATGAAGGATGACCTTGTAAGCCAGAAGGGCGTTTGCCTTGCAAACTCCTCTTACCTTCGCGAGTGGTTTGCACTCAACAATGTTCCCGTTTACCTTGAAACAGCTCTTAAAGAGGTTAAGGACGGCAGCATAATCTGCGCTGATAAAGACGGCAAGCAGCTTGAAATCCCCTGCGATTCCGTTATAAGCTGTGTCGGCTACATTCCTTCACCTATAGCTCAGAAAGCCAAGAATGTTTACCTTATCGGTGACTGCCTTGCAATCGGCAACCTTCGCTCCGTTATCTGGAGAGCATATGATGTTGCAATGAGCATCTGATTATTTGTAAAAATTTACCCTCTGCGTAACTACGCAGAGGGTTATTTTATGCCTCTTTTGCATTATTTAACTTTTTTACGGCTAATCTGAAAACCGTATAATATACCGGAATAAGGAAGAGCGTTGCCGCAATCCATGCCGCGGGATTTGCAAAGCAGACGGCGGTATAGCCGAATTTCGGAATAATAACAAAGCCCATAACTCCTCTTGCAACAAGCTCAAAAAAGCCGGAGAACATTGCCTGCATACTGTAACCGAGCCCCTGAATGGAGTTGCGGTAAATGAACAGAACCGAAAGCACGGGATAAAACCATGAGCAGGTTCTTAAGAAATCGCCGACTTCTTTTATAACAACGCTCTGTGATTTATCAAGGAATAAAAGAGCCAGTTTTTCCGGGAAAACTTTTGCGACAAATATTGCCGCCGAGCAATAGATAAGCCCCATAACAATACTTGTTCTGATTCCCGTTTTTATTCTGTCGGCTTTCCCTGCTCCGAGGTTTTGACCGCAGTAAGTTGCCATTGTAATGCCTATTGTTTCAGCCGGCAGAATAAACATAAGCTGAATTTTGCCGCCGACGGTTACTGCCGCGATAACATTGCTGCCGAGCTGATTTACCGCCGATTGAAGCATTATCGAACCAATGGCAGTAACCGAAACCTGCAGCGCCATGGGCAGCCCGCTGTTAAGCAGAGCCGAGCAATTTGCTGCGCTGAATTTTTTCTCCTCCGGTGAAGCTTTAAGAATCGTAAACTTTTTCTTTATTATTACAAAAGCAAGCACGGCAGAAGATGCCTGAGCAATATCGGTTGCAATCGCAACGCCCAAAACAGCCATTTTAAGTTTAATAACAAAGAAAAGGTCAAGCAGGATGTTGAGAATCGAAGAGAAAATAAGCAAATAAAGCGGAGTTCTGCTGTCGCCGAGGGCCCTCATTATGCAGGCAAAAAGATTGTAGAAAAGGGTTGCGGTAAGGCCGAGAAATATTGTTGAAATATAAGTAAACGCCATTTCAAAAATATCATCCGGGGTGTTCATAATCTTAAGCACCGGGCGGGTAAGTGTTACCGTGGCGGCGGTGAGAACAACGGCAATCAAAGCGGTAAGATAAACGGAGTTCATAAAAATCGAACGCATTTTTTTGTGATTGCCTTCACCGAATGCGTGAGAAACGGGAATTGAAAAACCCGTACACAATCCGGTAACAAAGCCGATAACAAGAAAACTCAGCGAACCCGTTGAGCCGACTGCCGAAAGCTCCGCCGTGCCTGCAAATTTGCCGACTATAATACTGTCTACCATATTATAGAGCTGCTGAAAAAACTGGCCTATCATCAGCGGCAGGCAAAAGGTAAGTATCATTTTCGCGGGCTTGCCCCGCGTGAGGTCTGTAACCAATTATTTATCCTCTTTTCATCGTTTTAAGCTCGAAAAACAAACTCCGCATTGCCGTTTACGGGGTATTCTTTTCCGTTGAAAACAAAGGTGCAGTCGATTCCGCTGTCGGCACTTATACAGAATTTTATATCTCCGTTTTCTTTAACATAGCTTACCGAAATCAAGCCGTTAACGGTTTTAATGCTTCCGCTGCAGCGGTTTAGGCCGTCAACAAGGGCGGGGGAGATAACGGTTTTTTTGAATCCGGCGCTTTCTTTGGGTTGAGTTATACCAAGCAGGGATGTGAAAAGATATTTTGTAACCGCGCCGAACATCGGGTGATTTTTTGAGCTTTCTCCGTTCCAGTTTTCCCAAAGCGTTGTGGCTCCGTTTTGAGCCATATGATAAAACGAAACCTGCTTTTTGCTTGAAAGCAGCTCAAATGCAGTTTGTGCCTCACCTGCGCCGAAAAGCCAGCCGGTGAGTGCTTCGGTGGCTATTATGCCGGTGTCGTACATTCCGAGCTCTTTATATTTGTTTATAACCTTTTTCTTAACACTTTCATTTCCGAGCCCGATTTGCAGGGCAAGGCTTGAAGAGCCCTGAATATCACCGCAGTATGCCGCCTGCTGAGGGCTGAAATAAGCAACATCTATTGCGTGCTTTATTCTTTCCTTCCTTGCTTTCAGGTACTCCGCCTCGGCTGCTTTTCCTATAATTTCGGCTATTTCAAGTGCTTCATCAATGAATTTAACATAAAGGCATGAGTTTACAAAGGTTTCCGGTATTTTAATCGGTTCCGGCGGCAGCCAATCACCGAGGCACCAGCCGCCCTCTTCCTCACGGTAAATAAGTGAGTTTTCACTTCTGCTTTCAAGATAATCGAAATATCTCAGTATTTTCGGGAAAAATTCGTGAAGCACCGCTTCATCACCGAAAATTTTGTAGTATTGCAGCGGAACCTCAACTATTGCGCCGCCCCAGCCTGTTGGGCCGCCTCCGCCGCCCATGCATGGTGCCGTGTGCTGCACATGGCCGCTTACTCTGCATTGGCAGTCGGAAATATCATTAAGCCATTTGCGGTAAAATTCCTTTGAATCGAGCATAAGCATTGCTGCCTCACAGCAAAGCTGACCGTCGCCCGTGTAGCCCAAACGCTCACGGTGAGGGCAATCGGAGGGAACGCCCGAGTGCATATTGCAAAGCTGAGTGTGAACATAGGTATTGTAAAGCCAGTTTAACTGTTCGTTATCGCTGTCAAAGCTTGATGTTACCGGGCAATCGGAGTGTACAACATCCACTCTTATAACCTTTCCGGGCCCCTCAACCTTAAAATATCTGAATCCGTGCCATGTGAAATGGGGTATGTACTCTCTTTCTTTGCCGTCGGTTATGAAAATCT
>JAZUJM010000169.1:0-12013 GCA_045642785.1 Acutalibacteraceae bacterium
CGACCTTGCGGGCTTTGCCGCGGCCACCTTTCTGCGCGGGATAAGGGCGGTTCACATTCCCACCTCGCTGCTTGCAATGGTTGATTCATCTGTGGGCGGCAAAACGGCTGTGAATTTAAGCCGCGGCAAGAATCTTGCGGGCGCATTTCATCAGCCGGCGCTTGTGCTCATTTTCCCGGAGCTGTTAAAAACTTTGCCGGAAAACGATTATAACGACGGAATGGCGGAGATAATTAAATATTCGATGATAGACGGCGAAAAGCTGATTTCTCTGCTTGAATCGGCTGCCCCTCCGATTGAAGAGATAATAACACTTTGCGTTGATATAAAACGCCGCTTTGTTGAGCGCGACGAGTTTGACCGCGGCGAAAGAAGACTGCTTAACCTCGGCCACACAGCGGGCCATGCGGCGGAGGCGGAATCCGGCTTCACCCTTTCTCACGGCTCGGCTGTTGCGGCGGGGATGGCGGTTATCACCCGCGCGGCGGTAAAAAGCGGAGAGTGTGACGGCGCGGTGCTTAAGTTCCTGCTTCCTCAGCTTAAAAAATATTCTTTACCGTGCGGCTTTTCCCTGCCGGCTGAGGCGGTTATCAAACGAATAACCGATGATAAAAAAAGAAGCGGCGAAAACATAACCTTTGCTTTGCCCGTTTCACCCGGAGCGGCAAGGCTTAAAACCGTGAAAACCGTTGAGCTTGCCGAATTTATAAAAAGCGGGTGGGCAAATGGATAAAACCGTAAAAAAAGGCAGCTTACCCGACGAAATTCTGATAAACAGCTCAAAATCGGAGGTTATCCGCCTGCTTTTCTGCGCGGCACTCTCACAAAATGAAACCGAAATTATCAGCCGCGGAGAATCAGACGATATAAATGCGGCGGTGAGGTGCTTAAACGAGCTCGGGGCGGATATTGAGAAAACGGGCTTCGGCTTTTCGGTAAAGCCCGTCGGGGCGGCAAATGAAAACCCCGTTTTTGATTGCGGGCAATCTGCGGCGGTGCTTCGCTTTATTCTGCCCGCTGCCTGCGGTTTCGGCATTAAAGAGGCAAGGTTCATTATGGGCGGCAGGCTGCCCGAAAGGCCGCTTTCACCGTTAATTGAATCACTCGGCAAAAGCGAAGTGAGCTTTGAAAAAAACGGCGCCGTGCTTATTGTTCGCGGAAAAGCCGATTGCAATGCTTTTTCGGTTGACTGCTCGGTTTCCTCTCAGTTTGCAAGCGGCTTGCTGCTTATGCTTTCCCGAACGGGCGGCAGGCTCAGCCTCGGCGGTGAAAGGGTGAGCGCACCCTATCTTGATATGACCGTTTCGGCGCTGAGAGCTTTCGGAGCCGATATTACTGAAAAAGACGGCGGATATATCATTGCCTCAAATAAGCTTCTTTCACCCGGAAAAGTTTATGCGGGCGGTGACTGGAGCACGGCGGCGGCTTATATCACCGCCGGGGTAATAGGCGAAAAGCCGATTACCGTGAAAGGCCTTGATTTAAAATCCGCTCAGGGAGATAAAATAATAACCGATATTCTGAAGGGTGCAGGGGCGAACATTGAGTATTCCGACGGGGCGGTTACCGCTTTCCCGTCAAAAATGACCCCCTTTGAATTTGATGCGGCAAATGCGCCCGACCTTGTGCCCTGCCTTTCGGCGGCGGCGTGCGCCGCAAGCGGCAAAAGCGTTATTTATAATGCCGCAAGGCTTAAAACCAAAGAGAGCGACCGCCTTGAAGCCTGCGCCGCAATTATTAATGCACTCGGCGGCAAGGCGCGGGCAGATGAAGAATCGCTGACCGTTTTCGGTACGGGTTTACTGAAAGGCGGTACGGTTGATTCTTTCGGTGACCATCGCATTGTAATGGCGGCGGCATGCCTTGCTCAATTATGCGAAAATGAAGTTACAATACAAAATGCCGGGGCGGTAAGTAAATCCTGCCCGGGATTTTTTGAGGGATAAAAATGTTGACTTTACCTTACGGAAACAACCTTAAGCTTTATATTGACGGCGGTGCGCACGATGAAAAAATCGAAATGCGTCTTGAAGGCTTCCCCGCAGGGGTGAAGCTTGATAAACTGTTGCTTTCATCCCTTATTGAAAGGCGAAGGGCGCGTGCAAACGGACTTTCCACCAAACGGCTGGAGGGTGACGAGGTGATTTTTAACGCCGGATTGATTGACGGCGTTACCACCGGCGAGCCGATAACCGCCTTTGTGAAAAATGAAAACACCGATTCCGCCGCCTACATAAATGTTAAGGATACTCCGCGCCCCTCCCACGCCGATTATGCCGCAATGATAAAATACGGCAAAGATGTTGACCTTCGCGGCGGCGGGCATTTTTCCGGCAGGCTGACTGTTCTGCTGTGTGCGGCAGGTGCCCTGTGCGAAAGCTATCTTGCCGAAAGGGGTATTGAGGTTTTTGCAAAAATCGGTTCAATAGGCAATATTTATGACATTCCGCTTAATGCCGTTAATCCAACGGGCGCAAAAAAGCTTAAAGAAATGCCCTTTGCCGTTTTCAGCCCGGAGCAGGGCGAAAAAATGAAAGAACTGATTCGCCTTGCCGCCGAATCGGGTGATTCGGTGGGCGGCACGGTGGAGTGCGCGGCAACGGGCTTGCCGGCAGGGCTCGGCGAGCATATGTTTGCGGGCGTTGAGGCAAGAATAAGCTCGGCGGTTTTCGCCGTTCCCGGTGTTAAGGGCATTGAATTCGGCTCCGGCTTTAAAGGCTCCGAAATGAACGGCTCAATGAATAACGACCCGTTTATGACCGACGGCGAAACGGTTTTCACCCACTCCAACAACTGCGGCGGTATTCTGGGCGGTATGACAAACGGCATGCCCGTTATTTTCCGCGCGGCGGTGAAGCCCACGCCCACCATAGCCAAAAAGCAAAGAACGGTTTCGCTTAATGAAATGAAAAATGTTGAGGTTTCCTTCGGCGGCAGGCACGACCCCTGCATTGTGCCGAGGGCGACGGCGGCAATCGAAGCCGCGGCGGCTGTGGCTCTTTGTGATATTATGCTTGATTACGGTGGCGAAAAAACGCTTGAAGCTTTCAGAACCGAAATTGACAAAACGGATTCCGAAATAGTGAAGCTTATAAAAAAGCGAATGGGCATAAGCGGCGAAATCGGCAAAATCAAAAAGGCCGCCTGCCTGCCGGTTAAGGATGAAAAGCGCGAAAAGGAGCTTTTTGACCGCCTTCGTTTCCTTGCCGAGGAGGATTATTCCGACCTGACGGTTAATATCTATAAGACAATTCTTGAAGAATCAAGAAACATTCAAAGCCGAAAAAGAGTATTTCTGCTCGGCAGAAAGCTCGGCCACAGCCTTTCGGCGCCGATTCATAAACAGCTCGGTGACTATCGCTATGAGCTTAAGGAGCTTGAACCCGAGGAGCTTGAAGGCTTCATTAAAAGCGGCGATTTTGACGCGCTGAATGTAACGATTCCCTACAAAAAAGCTGTGATTCCGTTCCTCGATTTCCTTGACGAAACGGCACTTAAGACGGGCGCGGTGAATACGGTTGTTAAAACCGAAAACGGGCTTAAGGGTTATAATACCGATGCGGCGGGCTTTGCGGGTGCGCTTGGTTTCGGCGGAATTGATGTAAAAAACAAAAAGGTGCTTGTTCTCGGCAATGGCGGTGCCTCCTGCGCGGTTCAAAAGGCGCTTTGTGACCTCGGCGCGGGGCAGATAACCGTTGTGTCGCGGAGCGGCGAAAACAACTTTGAAAACATCGCGGAGCATTATGACAGCGAAATTATAGTTAACGCCACCCCGGTGGGGATGTTCCCGGAAAACGGCAAAAGCCTTGTTGACCTTGCCCGGTTCGGGAACTGCGGTGCTGTGATTGATTTAATCTACAATCCGCAAAAAACGGCACTTCTTATGCAGGCGGAAAGCCTCGGAATAAAAGCCGTTAACGGCCTTGCAATGCTTGTTTATCAGGCGGCGGAGGGGTGCGCTCTTTTCGGCGGCGAAAAGGCGGATGAAGAAAAAATAAAGCGGATAATAAAGAATATTGAAGAAAGATACCGCAATATTGTGCTTGTCGGTATGCCGGGCAGCGGCAAATCAACTGTCGGCAGGCTGCTTGCGGAAAAGCTCGGCAGGGAATTTGTTGATACCGATGAAATGATAAAGCAAAAAAACGGTTTGACCTCTGCCGCAATAATAGAAAACAGCGGCGAGGCGGCTTTCAGAGAAATCGAAGCCGATGTAATCGCCGGGGCGGGCAAGCTCAGCGGCGCGGTTATTGCAGCGGGCGGCGGAGCGGTGACAAAGAAAGAAAATTATCCCGCTTTGCACCAAAACGGGATAATAATTGAGCTTTGCAGAAATATTGAAGAGCTTGAAACTGCCGGCAGGCCGTTGACCGCTGCAAACGGCGTGGAAAAGCTTTACGCCGAGCGCAGGGAGCTCTATGATGAATTTGCCGATTTTAAGGTGAAATGCGCCGACACTCCGCAGGAAACGGCAGCAAGAATAATCGGCATAACGGGGGGAGAACAGCTTTGAAAATTCTGATAATAAACGGCCCCAATCTCAATATGCTCGGCGTTCGCGAGCCGGAAATTTACGGAAAGCGCGATTACTCGGCGCTGTGCGCCTTTATTGATGAGGCGTGCGGTGAGGATGAGCATGAGATTTTTCAATCCAACCACGAGGGCGAGATTGTTGATAAAATCCAGTCGGCACTCGGCAGATTTGACGGGATAGTGATTAACCCCGCCGCCTACACCCACACAAGCGTTGCGGTGCTCGATGCGTTAAAGGCCGTTAATCTGCCCACAGTGGAGGTTCATCTTTCGGATATTTCGGAGCGTGAGGAATTCCGGCGATTTTCGTATGTTTCGCTCTATGCCGAAAAAACGATTAAGGGCAGGGGCTTTGACGGCTACAAAGAGGCGATAAGCTACCTGCGCGAGAGGATAAAATAATGGGAATGGATTTTAAAAGAAAGCTCCCCATCCCGATGGATGTCAAGGCGCAATATCCGGTTTCGGAGGAAGCGGCAAAAAGAAAGCAGATTACCGACAGCTTGCTTGAAGCGATTTTTTCGGGCAGAAGTGAAAAAAGGGTGCTTATAATAGGCCCCTGCTCGGCGGATAATGAGGATTCGGTGCTTGAATACTGCCTCCGCCTTGCAAAGCTTCAGGCAAGGGTTGAAGAAAAATTGCTGCTTGTGCCGCGTGTTTTCACCAACAAGCCGCGGACTACGGGCGCGGGATACAAAGGTATGCTTCACCAGCCGAACCCGAATGAGAAGCCCGACCCGTTTAAGGGAATCCTTGCCACGCGCAGGCTGCACACAAGGGTGCTCACCGAAGCTGGGCTTTCCTCGGCGGATGAAATGCTTTACCCCGCAAATTTCCGCTATCTTTCCGACCTTGTTTCATATGCGGCGGTGGGGGCGCGGTCAACCGAAAATCAGGAGCACAGAATGGTTGCAAGCGGCCTTTCGATTCCCGTGGGGATGAAAAACCCCGTGCGCGGTGATTTGGATGTTACAGTTAATTCGGTTACTGCCGCGCAGAGCGCTCAGTCGTTTATTTACCGCGGGTGGGATGTTGCCACCACCGGCAATCCGCTTGCCCACGCGATTCTTCGCGGCGGGGTTGGCAAGGATGGCTGTTATGAGCCGAATTACGGCTGTGCTTCACTTTGCGGGCTTTATGAGATGATGTGCACCGCCGGGGTGATGAATCCCTCGGTTATAGTTGATTTGAACCACGCAAATTCGGGCAAGGATTATTTAAAGCAGCCCGAAATCTGCTTTGATGTGCTTGATTCGTGCAAAAAGAATGCGGATATTGCCCGCTTTGTTAAAGGCTTTATGATTGAAAGCTATCTGCTTGACGGCAGCCAGCCCATAAGCGAGAATGAGGAATACGGCAAATCAATCACCGACCCCTGCCTCGGCTGGGAAAAGAGCGAAAGGCTTGTGCTCGAAATCGCGGAGAGAATATAAAGGTATAGTATAATAAACAATCAGCCCGCGGAGCGTTTGTAAAGCGCTCCGCGGGCTGTGTTGCTTTTTAATAATCAGATTCGGAAAAGTGATTTGAAAGGGTCAATAACGGATTTCAGGCGCTTTTATTATTCGCCGTAAAACTCGGGAAGATAGGCCTTGTGAGCCTCTTTCATCTCTTCAAAGCACTTGTGGGCTGCTTCCCAATCACCTACAAGGGGATGAATGAGAAGTGCGTTGAGAGCGGCTTCCTCGTTGCCGTCTCTGCCGGCGATGACGGTAAGGTTTTCATATTCCTTAACAACAGTCATAAGGCCGATTATGTGCTTGTTTGTAATTTCACCGACGGGAACGGGCGTTGCACCGTTTTTGCCAACAACCGCGGCAACCTCAATAACATCATCGGGTTTAAGGAAGGGCAGGGTGTTGCCGTTTTTGACATTGACAACCTGAACATCGTTAACATCGTTGGCAATGGCGTTTATAAGGTTAACGGCAACAAGGGAATATTTGTGGCCGCCGCGCTGGTCAAGCAGGGCGGGCTTAACATAAAGACCCTCATCGGAATACATTTCAAGAAGCTGCTCTTCAATTTCCATGCAAACCTGTGCTCTGCTCTTTTCGCCGTGAAGCAGGTGGTCAAGCTTTGCGTTTCTGCAATAGTAATACTGAAGATAGGAGGAAGGGATGGCGTGAATTGCCTTAAGGGTTTCAAGTGAGAAGCCGTCATCCTTGATGTTTGCCATAACCTTGGGTGTGAAGCCTTCGTTCAACAGCTTGTCAATAAGCTCTTCACCGTGAAGCCTTACGGATGTGAACCAGCTGAGGTGGTTGAGGCCGACATAGGTGTATTCCATATCCTCGCCGACATCCTCTTTGGTGTCGTCAATCATATCAATGGGCACGTTGCAAAGGCCGATGCACTTAACATTGGTGTTGTTGAGCACAAATTCGGTGATTATGCCGGAGGGGTTGGTGAAGTTGATAAGCCATGCGTCGGGGCAGACCTTTTCGATGTGGTCGCAGATGTTCTTGATAACGGGAATGGTGCGAAGAGCCTTGAAAAATCCGCCGATACCTGTGGTTTCCTGACCGATAAGGTTATACTTAAGGGGAATGGTTTCATCAAGGTGCCTTGCGGGCAGCTTGCCTACTCTTATCTGAGTAACAACGAAATCAGCGCCTTCAAGGGCGGTGTCAAGGTCGTCGGTAAGAACGGTTTCGCACTCAACGCCGGCCGCCTTAAGCATACGGATGCAGAGGTTGCCGACTATTGTTCTTTTGCGGTCATCAATATCCATAAAGGAAATCTTCTTAAGCTTAAGGGTATCCTGAGCCTTAAGAAAACCGTCAACAAGCTCGGGGCAATAGGTGCTGCCGGAGCCGATAACCGCTACTGTAATTTCTTTCATTATATATACTTCCCTTCCGTGAAATTATTTAACATATTGCTGAAGAATCCAGTTAACACAGCCCGTAACGGGGGCTTTTTCAAGCTTGATAAAACGAAGCTTGCGGCCGCTTAACTGCTGAGCCTCTTCGGTGAGGAGCTTTAAATAGGTGGGGTTGTTGAGCTTGACATTGATTGAGCCGGAAAGTACAACCTCAATTTCATCGCCGTTAAAGGTCATCTGCCTTGCAAGTGCGGAAATGAACTGAGCGCCGCGGTGAGCGGTTTCACGCACTATGCCGAGGGCAACCTCGTCCTTTTCTTCAACCGCCTCAAAGAAAGCATCAATAAACACTCTGATGTAATCGTCGGCGTGGTCAGATTCAAGGTCGGCAAGGATTGAAAGAAAATCCTCGCGGGTGGCAAGCTTGTAGTATTTCATAATCTTTTCGCTCATTGAGGTTTTGCCCGCAAGAACGAAAAGGTCATTGTAAATGGCTCTGAACACGGCTTCCGAAAGCCAGATTCCGCCCGCGGTGTCGCCGCTGAAAACGCCGAGGCCCGCAAGCTGAAGCATTTTGCCTTCGGAGTCAATGGCGTTGCAGCATACTCCCGTGCCGCAGTTGTAGCCGATTGCCGCGCCGCTTTCGGAGCCTGCCTTGACAACAATAAAGCCGTCATTGTAAATTTCAAAATTGCGAAGACCCTTTTCGCGAAGCATGCCGCACATAATATCGTGCTGATAGGGGTGGTCAATGCCTGCAAGACCCATAAGGGTAAAGTCAACATCGTTGAGGGTTATGCCCGCCTCGTTGATAAGGGCGGTTATGCCGTTCCAGATGATTTCGGAAGCGCCGTTAAAGGAGCTTTCCATATTTTCGTGGTTGCTGCCGGGCCCCTTGACCATGCAAAGCATATTTTTGTTTTCATCAAAAAGGGCATAGGCGGTTTTGGTGCCGCCGCCGTCAACGCCTATATAGTAACTCATTCTTTTTCCTCCGGGTTAATAAAATAATCGGTGCAAACCTCTTCAAGGCAGTAAACGCCTCTGCGGTAGGGTTCGCGGTCTATCCACATACCGTCTGTGAAATCGGGCACGGGCACAGGCTGGCTGCCCATGGCGATTGACTGCTCCGAAAGGCAGGTAATTGCCATCCATGCCGCGGTGTCATAAACATCAATGGGGGGCTTTTCGCCCTCTTTAACAGCATCAACAAAGGCGCTGAGCACAAGGTAATCCATGCCGCCGTGGCCTGCGTGGATGCCCTCGGTGGAATACTTCTGCCAAAGGGGATGCTCATACTTTTCGCGGAAGGGCTTGAAATCAGCCCAGTCGTGATCCCAGTTGCCCTCGCGGTCTTTGGTAACGCCTTCAAGGTAAATCTGGTCGCCGTCTTCCATAAACATTCCCTTGGTGCCCTGCACGCGGTAGCGGCGTGAATAGGGGTGGGGAAGTGAGCAGTCGTGGGTGAGAACTATTGTTTCGCCGTTGGCGCATTTAATCATTGTGGTGACAACATCGCCCTCGTTGAAGGGGTATTCGGTGATGTCATAATCCGGGCCTTCATTTTCACGAAGCCACACATTGAGCCCGCGTGATTTGGAGGCCATGGAGGTAACGGTTAAAAAGCGGTTGCCGCGGTTGATTGAAAGCAGCTTGGAGATGGGGCCGAGCTGATGGGTGGGGTAAAGCTCGCCGTTGCGGTGCTGGAAGTTGAAGAGCCTGCCGTGGCGGTTTTCTCTGCCGTGGCAAATCTCGTCACGAAGGTCGTGCACATAGCCGCCCTCAACATGAATAAGCTCGCCGAACATTCCCTGCCTTGCCATATTGAAAATTGCCATTTCATTTCGGTCATAGCAGCAGTTTTCAAGCATCATGCAGAATTTGCCCGTTTGCTCCGAGGTGCGAACAAGCTGCCAGCACTCTTCAAGTGAAGCGGCGCCGCCGACCTCAAACGCAACATTCTTGCCCGCACGCATGGCATCCGCCGCGATTCTTGCGTGGGTAATCCATGTGGTGCAAATCATAACGGCATCAAGGTCATCCCTTGCAATGAGCTCTTTGTAGTTAAGGTAAACATCGGGCTCGGTGCCGGTTTTTTCAAGAACGATTGTGCGGCCTCTTTCGGCGCGGTCCTCATATTTGTCGCAAACCGCGGGCACAATAACACCGGGCACGGCAAGAAGCTCGCCGAGCATACCGCTGCCGCGGCCGCTTATGCCGATAAATCCTATTCTTACCTGTTCTTTTCTTGCCATATACTTATCCTCCCGAATAAGGAAAAATTATCAGAGTAATTAATTATATAATAACACATCAAAAAAAACAATAAGAAAAATGTAATATAAAGTATAAAGTTGAATAAAAAAAGCCGCCGTATTTATTTAAAATAACGGCGGAAAAGCTTTCTCCATTTTAAATTGTACACGATAACAAGCTTTGTTATGGCTATATCATAGATTATAAACGCCACAAGCCCCGCACCGAGCAAAAACGGCACGGCAATAAGACCGTAGGTTTCGATTTCATCAATCTCAAGCCCCATAAGCTTTATCAGAACATAGTAGGAGCCTGCAATGGTAACAAGAAAGCTGATGATTTTTGCCGCCCAGGAAACGGGAGCGGGCAGCCTGCTTTCAAAAACCGCCTTTATTATCGGGTAGTAGCCGAAAAAGGCAAAATACATTGAGGCAACCTCTTTCTCCGGCACAAGCAAAAGGCCGAGAATGGCAACCGTTGCATAAACTCCGAATGCCCACTTTTTGTCAATCTCAATCACAATCGGCACTATCAGCAGCCCGGCCGCCGCAGGCAGGGCGTAGGTTAAAAACGGAATTATCGCAACGGATATCATTATAACAAGCGAAAGGGCGGCTGTAATGCCGCCTATCGCGCATTTTGAGCTTTGCTTCATTATTATACTCCTCCGAAGTAATCAACAGCAGGGGATAAGGTCGCCGCCGGTACATTCACAGCAGCAGTCGGCGCACAGAAGGCCGGAGCAGATGTCGCAAAAGCTGCAGCCGTCATCTTTTTTGCCGCGCCGGGCGGTTTTGTATCCGCCGGTGCTTGCCTGCCTCACATTTTCGTATGCCGCACGGTAGGAGGCATCGGACGGGTCGGCGCGAACGGCCTTTTCAAAATTCTTTGCCGCCTCTTCAAGCCAGCCGCGCTTTTGCTGAACGGTGCCCTTAAGGTAAAACCATTCGGCGGTGCGGCCTGCTTCGGGAATACCGTCAAGCAGCAGTTCGGCATCGTCAAGCCTGCCCTCGATTATTTTGGAGCGGATATCCGCAAGGTCACCGGCGGAATAAGCGGAATAATATGAGCCGCCGCCGTTAACTTTATATTCTCCGCAGTAATTGCCGCTGTCGGAGCTCATGATTATGGCATCGTAAGCCGCGTTTATTTCATCCATTTTCTTTTGGGCAATATCGGCAAGCGGGCCGTTTTCGTAGCCTGCGGACTGATATTTTGCCGCAAGAGCCTTGTAGGCGGCCTTGACCTGCTCGGGTGAGGAACCCTCGGGAACACCGAGCACCTGATAGGGGTTATTCATATGTGTTCCTCCTTGCTTTTTTTGTTTTTCCCCTTTCTTCGGGGGTGAGGGTGTATTTTGAAAGCACCTGAGCCGATGAATAATCGAGCCCTTCATATACAATATTCTTTATTATATCACCGAATCGCTTCATTTCCAATAGCTCAAACGCATTTGCCGCTTCGTGCTGAGTAAAATTCAGCATTTTCTTTACCGTTTCGGCAAATTCTTTTCTGCCGCTTTCGGTTCCGATAAGCTCCGCACAGCCGGAAAACGGGTTGAAATTGCCCTTTTTCAAATCATCCTCAAGGTCGTCGGCGGCATCAAGAATGTAAACATACCGCCCGGTCATATATCCGGCGGAGTAAAGAATCCTTTGGCTATCCCCCTCAAAGCCGAGTGAGAATATTTCGCCGAGCGCCCTTGCGGACGGGTCTGCCGCGCGGTCAATTCCGCAGTCTGGGTCTGATTCCGCCTTGCTCTGGGCGGCTGTGGCGGAAGAAACCGCCTTTTCAATATCCGGCGAGCAGGCGGCGGCTTTTTTGTGCATAAGCATAACCGCCGGATAAAGCAGGGCGGCAAGCAGCTTTTTTGAAAGGCCTTTATCGTGAAGATTATCGGCAAGTTTATAGAAAACGGTTATTATTACGGCATCCGCACAGCGGTCAAGCAGGGTGCTGTCGGTACATCTGCTGCATTTTTTGGCGGGATTGTAAGGGCAGCGGCAGGCAACAAAGCGGCAGGGAGAATCGCCGAGCGAAAGCATTAAAAGGGCGGCAAGGGTGAAATCATAGCTTAAAAAAAGCTGGGCAAGGGGAGAATATCTTCGCCCGAGGTTGCGGCACAGAGAGCAGTAAACCCCGCGGTAAAGCTCATACTCTTTTACCTTTAATTCCGGCTTGAACGCCTTTACATAGCCGAGCACCCTTTTCCCTCCCCACATGATTAATCTTCATCATTTTAAATTATACTATGAAAAATGTCAAAAAGATTAAACTAACTGTGAATTTTAATTAATTGAAAATTGTGCTTGACACGGGCAACTCCTTGTGATAAAATATCCTCTGTTCCGAATGCGGGTGTAGTTCAATGGCAGAATCCCAGCCTTCCAAGCTGGT
>JAZUJM010000170.1:0-16153 GCA_045642785.1 Acutalibacteraceae bacterium
ACGAAGCTCCCGTTGAATTGGAAACCGCAGAAAACGGCGATTGTTACACAATCAGGAGCGGAAACACCCGCCTTGAAATCCGCAAATATCCTGCCGGGTTTTCATTCTTTTACAAAGACAGGCTTCTTACATCGGTCAGCAGAAATTTTGACAACTCGCTTCTCGGCTGTATTACCGCACCGGAGGGGAAATTTATGCGTGCTCAGCTTGACCTTGATATAGGCGAAAAGGTCTACGGGCTCGGCGAGCGGTTCACTCCCTTTGTCAGAAACGGCCAGTCGGCGGAAATCTGGAATGAAGACAGCGGCACCTGCTCGGATATGGCATACAAAAATATTCCGTTCTACATAACAAACCGCGGTTACGGTGTGTTTGTCAATGATACGGGGCGTGTGTCGTTTGAGGTCTGCTCGGAGCAGGTAACCCGTGTGCAGTTTTCCGTGCCGGGTGAAAAGCTTGATTTTATGGTTATCGGCGGCGAGGATATGAAGGATGTCATATCGCATTACACCGCTCTTACCGGTCTGCCCGCGCTGCCGCCCGCGTGGAGCTTCGGCTTGTGGCTCACATCATCCTTTACCACATCCTATGATGAAAAAACCGTAAGCGAAATGGTTGAGGGTATGCGGTCAAGGGGAATCCCGATGAGCGTTTTTCATTTTGACTGCTTCTGGATGCGTGAAAATGAATGGTGTAATTTTGAGTGGGATAAAGAAGTGTTTGAAGACCCGGAGGGTATGCTTTGCCGGATGAAAAAATCGGGGCTTAAAATATGTGTGTGGATTAATCCCTATATCGGTCAGAAATCGCCGCTGTTTAAGGAGGCGATGGAGCATAATTATCTTCTCAACCGCCCGAACGGCGATGTGTGGCAATGGGATATGTGGCAGGCGGGTATGGGCATTGTTGATTTCACCAATCCCGACGCTTACAGGTGGTATCAAAGCAAGCTTCGCCGCCTTATGGAGCAGGGGGTTGACGCCTTCAAAACAGATTTCGGCGAAAGAATACCCACCGATGTCGTTTATTATGACGGCTCCGACCCCGAGCGTATGCACAATTATTACGCTTATCTGTATAACAAATGCGTTTTTGAAGCGATTGAAGAATTCAGGGGCAAAAACGAAGCCGTTGTTTTTGCCCGCAGCGCAGCTGCCGGAAGTCAGAAATTCCCCGTTCATTGGGGCGGCGACTGCTTTGCAACCTACATTTCAATGTGGGAATCGCTGCGCGCGGGTCTTTCGCTTTGTATGTCGGGGTTTTCTTTCTGGAGCCACGACATAGGCGGCTTTGAGGGCACGGCCTGCGCAGATGTGTATAAACGCTGGCTTGCGTTCGGCCTGCTGTCAACACATTCACGCCTGCACGGCGCGTCATCATACCGTGTGCCGTGGCTTTTCAGCAAAAAGGGAGAAACAGACGGCGCGGAATCCGTGGCGGTTGCAAAGTTTTTCTCTGAACTTAAATGCTCACTTATGCCGTATATTTATGAAGCGGCAGTCACCGCCCATGAAACGGGTGTACCCGTTATGCGCGCAATGGTGCTTGAATTTACCGATGATTTTATCTGCGAAGACCTTGAACGGCAGTATATGCTCGGCGATAATCTGCTTGTTGCGCCCGTGTTCCGTGAAAGCGGTGATGTGGATTATTATTTACCGGGCGGAAAATGGACTCACCTTCTTTCAAACGAGGTGCGTCAGGGCGGAGCCTGGCAGAAGGATAATTATGACTTCTTCTCGCTTCCGCTTTACGCAAAAGAAAATTCAATCATTCCGTTCGGCTCGGTCAGCACCGCACCGGATTATGATTATGCCGAAGATGTTACCCTGCATATTTTTGAACTTAAGGATAAAGCAGCCGTGAGGGTTTGTGATATGCACGGTGCCGCGGTTTTCGGTGCACAGGCAGTGCGTGAAAATGATAAAATAACCGTTACCCTCGATTCCCTGCCCGGCGGAGTGAAAGTGCTGCTCAGAAATATAAACGCCGTTAAATCTGTTTCGGGCGCCTGCGCTTCACCGGATAAACTCGGCACGCTGCTTAACCTTTATGAAAAAACCGTGATAATTGAATTATAAAGAGGAATACAACAAATGGCGGAGGTGCAAACCTCCGCCATTTGTTGTTCTGTCATTTTTTGCCGACTATTCTTAAAAGCTTGTTCATTATTCCTACCACCCATTTGAGCGCCCTGGCTATGGCTTCTTTGACAATACTGAAAACCGTATCCTTTGCCGCACCGTGGTTTTTATCAATAGCCGAAAGGGTGAAATCGGTTATACTTTCATCTTCAATGCCCTCAATAAGCTCGTTGAAGGTTATCTCTTTGTTTTCTTCGTTTTCGGTTATGCTTACGGTTATTTCAACTTCAACAAGGGTGTTGTCCTCTATTCTTACGGGCTTGCCGTCTTCTTTGGGAAAATAATAAAGGCCGATATCCTCAAAGGAGAATTTGTCGAATTTGAGCTTGCTTATGTTGTCAAATTCAAGGCAGAAAATCGCAAGTGTGTCAAAAAACTCATAGCGGTTAAGCGTAACGCTTCCGTTAAATTCAAGCACACCGCCGCTGAATTTATAGGGGATGATGTTAAGCCCCGCCGCTTCGGAAGGATAAGCTTTATCTGCATCAACAAAGATTCTGAGTTTTTCGGAACAGCCGTCGAAAGCTGTCTGATTAAAAATAGCATTGCCGAAGAAAATAAAGGTTTCAAGTTCGGGGCAATTCCGGAATGCCTTGTCCGATATTTCGGAGCTTTCGCCGAATAATATAACATTTGTCAGGTTGGGATAACCGACAAAGGAGGAGTCACCGATATAGTATACTCTGTCAAAAATAAGCGTTATTATTTTCTCTTTTTGTTCCTCATCAAAGAATAATTCTGCTTCTTCTGTTTCGGATACGATATCGGAACCGGTAATATATACTGTTCCGGTGTCTGCTTTTCTCCAGACAGCATAATAAGTTTTGTTGGATATTATCGTTATGGAATTTCCCGTATCGGATGCCGGGTTAGCAGAGGCTTTTGTTCCAAACCAGCCGGCAAAAGCATATCCTTCTCTGTCGGGGATATCAAAGTTTTCCGGATAAACCTTATCGCCTTCACGGTAATTCAGGTTTTTAAATGACGAACCGTCTTTGAAATGCCCTCCATTGGCATCTGTTGTGATTGTAAAGAAGGTTTTCGACCATACGGCGTACAGGATTTTATCCGAATCCTCGGTATAGGAATCTCCCGCCCGGTACTGTGCTGATGCTGCCGAAGCTGTGTCGGACCAACCCTTGAAAGTGTATCCGCTTCTCACCGGTTCCTTTGCAGAAAGGGTAAGCGCGGCACCTTCGGTCTTTGTCTGACTTTCGGGAGCATCGGTACCTCCGTTTGCGTCATATGTAACCGTGAATGTTTTTAATGCCTCGGAATATGCGGGAATTTCCAATGACATTTTACCCGGAGTGTCGCTGTCGCTGGCATTGAAAACTCCGGCAGAGGTATACTGATAAATAATGCCTGAAATTTCAACTGTTGCTGCCTCAACCGTATTCAAAGGGACAGTCAGAGTGAGATCAGTTGTATATGACCTTTCTTCAGGCGAAATTTCCGACCAGGTATTTGCGGGAACAACCGTTTTTGTTACCGATTCCCCGGCACATGAAAATTTCATATCGTATCTGTATTTGTCATAATAACCCGGCCTGATTGTCTGAGTCCATTTTATATCGATAGCGGCAGAATTTATTCCTCTTTCGGTAACATCAAGTGTTACGGTATAGGTTTCCATTGCCTCGGTTGAACCCGGTAAAACAATGGCATCGCCCGAATAGATTTTTCCGGAAGCACCGGCACTGATAACAAACGGTGCATAAATTGTAATTATAAACGCCGCAAATGCAAGCGGCAGTAATTTTATAAATCTGCCCATTTTATGCGCTCCTTTCTTACTGAATTTTATCATTTTTTTGTGGAAAAATCAACCTGGAGTGTACGATATTTTACCGTTAACTCCCATTCTGTATCCGTTTACTCCATTAAAAATTGAAAAATGCTTTCTTTTTCTGTTATAAAAAATTTAATTTGTTTTTTCGCTGATTTGTGGTATATTTATTGAGGTGAAGAATTATGAATATTGCACTGTGTGAAGATGATGAAATAGTTTCTTCAAAAATGAAGCGTGACATTGAAGAAATATTTATTGATTTGAATATTGAATGCACCGTTGACGCTTATGACTGTGCAGGTAAATTTGAAGGTTCCGGCAGAAAATACGATTTGATTTTTCTCGATTGCAATCTGCCGGATAAAAGCGGTCTTGATGTCGGCAGAAAGCTGCGTGAAAACGGCGACAATGCCGTGCTTGTTTTTGTTACCGCTTATGAAGAATTTGTATATGACAGTTTTGAAGTCGGCCCGTTCAGATATATTCTGAAGCCGGTGGATATATCGGTTTTGCGCAAAACAATCAGCAGCTTTATTGAATATTATGAAAAGGGTGCTTTCGTTGAGGTGCTCACTTCACGTAAATCATTAATTATCAAGCTTGATGAAATAATGTACATTGAATCAAATGATAAAAAAAGCGTGGTTCGTCTGCTCAATCAGTCGATCGATTCGGCAAAATCCATTGCGGATTATGAAAGCGAAATAACAAGTCCGGCATTTTTCAGAACTCACCGCCGTTTTCTGCTCAACATGAAATATATTGTTGACATCAATAAGAATATAATAACGCTTATCAACGGTGAGCGTGTTGAGGTAAGCCGCCGGAATACCGGAGCTTTCAACAAGGCATACATAAATTATCTGAAATATTCAATGAAGAACGGGAAGTGATTGAATGAGCGGAGCTGTAACGGCAGTTTTGTATCTTCTTAAAGATGCCGTTGCCTGCGTAGCACTGCTGCTTATTTTCAGATATATTTTTGCAAATGAATTAAAGCGTGCACGTATCGCCTCTGCTCTGCTTGCCGCAGGGTATGCGGTGAATGCTTTCGCGGGTAATATTTATCTTCCGCGGGTTACGGAGGATTATGACCTGATAACCGATTTTGTGTCGAATGTTTTGTATATCCTCACTGTTATGCTTATCATAAAGGGAGCAAAGCTTTCAAAAGCAATCTGGACCGTGCTTTTGTGCATTTGTACGGTGGATATGTTCTATTCGATTTTCAGCTCGGTTTTACCCGGCGGGCTTATCGGCGAATACATAATCAATATCGTTTTTTATGCCGCCATATGTGTGTGGCTGTATTCTGTGGCGACAAATGCGCAGATAAACTTTTTGCCGAATGTGTTTGATGAGATACCGAAATGGGTTTATGCGGTGCTTCTGCTTTTTGAACTCACCTGCTATTACAAAGAGTTCGGGCTTTCTTCACGCTGGTACGGTGTGCTCTATGCCGTTTCTTCCTCGGCGATAATACTCTGTCTTCTTTATTTGGTGTTTAAAATCTTCTATATGGGCCATAAGCAGAATCAGATTCTTCGCCGGCTTTCGGAACAGAAGCTCTTCGGCGAAAGCGCCGTGAAGGGGGATGATGAGCTTCGCCGTTTCAGGCACGATTACAAAAACCATATGATTGTTGTGAGCGCTTTCCTCAAAAACGGCAAAGCAGAGGAAGCGGAAAAATATCTTGCTTCTATAAACGCAGATGCCGGCATTAATGAAACAAAAATCAAAACAGGCAATTTTGTTGCCGATGCCATTTTAAACAACAAAGCTCAGCTTGCCGCCGAAAAGGGTATTGAGATAAGCTTTTCGGGCTTTATTCCGCCATTCGGAATAGGTGACGGCGAGCTTTCGACAATAGTATCCAATCTGACGGATAACGCCGTTGAGGCATGCGAAAAGCTCTGCGGCGAAAGGCTGATAGAAATTGAAGCGAATGTGGTAAACACATTTTTCGTGTTCAGTATAAGCAACCCGGCAGACCAAGAAGGTTCAAAGGGCCTTTTTACCACAAAACCGGATGCTAAAAATCACGGTTATGGGCTGAAAAATGTTAAAAGAGCAGTTGAAAAATACAACGGTGTGCTTGTTACCGGCTTTGACAATGGTATGTTCACCGTTGATTTGAGGTTAAAACTAAATAACGAAAAAACAGGAAAGGAAGAATAATTATGAAAAAACTGATTTGCGTTTTATCTGCCGCGGCGATTGTTTTATCCTTCGCGGGGTGTACTCCGGTCAAGAAGACCGCCGAACCGCAGACCGCAGAATCAACCGCAACCGAACCGCAGACCGCAGAATCAACCGCGGCCGAATCAAAGGATGTGCAGACCGAAGCCGAATCAAAGGACGTGCAGACCGCGGCCGAATCAAAGGACGTGCAGACCGAAGCCGGGGTTGAGCCGGATTATGACAGACTCTATGACCTTATACTCTCTTTCAGTGATCATGGCTACAACTGTAAAGATCCCGACGCATTTGCTCAGGCGGCGCGGCAGCTTTTGCTTGGCGGATTTTTTTGCTATTCAGAAGATTTCGATGAGCATCTTAACCCCGGCGAAGACCCGAGAGGTATTTTTACCAACGAGTATTTGGGTGTGGACAGAGTAAATGCGGATTTTATTGACAGCATTGTCAGGGAGGTCTTCTGCGTTGAGCCCGACCACAGCTATGAGTTTAAAATCGATAATCAGATTCTTACCTATTACGATAACGGGTATTATTATATTTACGGCCTTGAGGGCGGATCGGCACCCGGGCTTCATCTTAAATCACACACGGTTGATGAAAACGGAGTATACACCATTGTTTACAGAGCGGAGTTTCCGGAAGGGGATGTGGGCGAATATGTGATAACCGCACGCCCGATAACCTTCATGGGAAAAAGCGACTGGCAGTTTTATTCAATCGTTCATCCCCTCGAAAGATAATATGCAAAGGATGAGTTCTTAATAAAAAGGTTCATTGGCAAACCTTATTCAATAATGAGCCCCGCACGGCCTGCGTTTTTTATGCGGCTGTGCGGGGCTTTTTTACGGCAAAAATTACCGTTAGCTCTGCTTTAAGTACCGTTCGCGAAGAGTATATAGAAAAATAATTTTTATTGTAATAAGATGTTCAGCAAAGTATGTTGTCGTCTTTGACTGCCGAAAAGCAGGGGGAGCGATAACAACAAAAGAACAGGAGGTTATTTATGAAAATCGCGAAAAAAGTTTTGGCAGCGGTAATGTGCTTAACAATGCTGCTCGGAATTGTGCCGGTAGGTACAATAGGCGCAAGTGCGACAACGGTTCTTCCGACATACACCGTCAATGGCGTGAAGCTGCCGCTGACAGGCTATGAAAGCATGAAAACCGCTGCAAATTATCCTGATGCACCGAACTGTTGGCAGTTTGCCCAAATGGTTTACAAAAAACTGTGGAACGGGCAAACATTTACATCATCTGCCGGCACAAAAGATGATATGTTCAGAAACTGCGATGCTTCACAGCAGCGCATTACTGAAGCCAACACAAAAAGCTTCATCAATTTTGCAGCTCTCGGCGCGGTGATCCGTGTTGCGGAAACCTGCAGCGGCGGTGACGGTACCGTTGGCTTAAAGCAGCACTCGATGATTCTTATCGGAAAAGACAGCAACGGATTCAGAATTTATGACAGCAATGTTTTAAGCAGTGACGGAAGAAGAGTAAACAGAATCAAGTATTACACCTGGTCTGAGTTTGCAAATTCTTTTAAAAGCTACATATACTTTAAATACATCAAATGGCCGAATGCCGGTGCTTATACTTCCAATATCGTTATTATGCCCACAATAACCACATCAAACTATGTGGGCGGCGTAAAAGTGACGCTTGCTTCCAAAACGAGCGGTGCAACAATCTATTACACCACCGACGGCAAAAATCCCACAACAAGCAGCACCAAATACAGCGGAGCGTTCAATCTTACGGCAGGCAAAACAGTTAAGGCTATTGCTGTTAAGAGCGGCATGAGCAACAGCTGCATAGCTTCAAAATCAGTAACCGTAAGCAAAATAGCAGCACCTGTTATTTCCAACACCGCTACCGCAAACGGCTTTAATGTTACAATCAAAGCAAAGAGCGGCGAAACAATCTATTACACCACAAACGGCAGTGACCCCACAACAAGCAGCACAAAATACACAGCGGGATTTTCCGTTACGGAAAATGCAACAGTTAAGGCAATAGCCGTAAAAAGCGGCTGCGCTAACAGCAGTGTTGCATCGCTTTCATTAACCGCAAGTGTTCCCGGAGCTCCGTCATTAAAGCTCAAAAGCTTTGATACCATAGGCGTAAACGATGACATTGAGCTTTCATGGAGCGCTGTTGCAGGTGCGGCTTCATATAAGCTTATTGTGAGCGGAGCCGAAAGTAAAGAGCTTGATTTGGGTAATGTTACCACAACTACCTACATTGCCGCAAAGGCGGGAACCTATTCATTCACATTAAAGGCTGTTAACTTCAAGGGCGAGAGCGCCGCAAGCTCACCTGCCGTAACGGTTACCGTAAAGCCCGATGTTACCGTCACATTTAAAGTTGACGGCAATACTTACGCAGCGCAGACGGTTCGCTACGGCACATCTGCCGCAGAACCCGCCAAGCCCACCAAGAACGGCTATGATTTTGACAGTTGGGATAAAAGCTTTAAGAATGTAACTGCAAACACAACCGTTAACGCAACATTTAAGGCGAAAAAATATACAATTAAATTCCTTGCGGATGACGGAAGCGAAATCAGTAAACAGTCAGTGGAATTCGGCAAGGCTGCAACCGTTCCCTCGTCTTCCCCCGTAAAAGACGGCTATGTTTTCAGAGGTTGGGCATTGGTTAATGACTCCGGCAGCGGTACAAGCTACACCAAGGTTGACGGAGATGCCTCCTTTAAGCCTGTATTTGTATGGGCCGACCCGACTCTGCCGGTTTCGGTAACAATCGGCAGCGCAGTCAGAGCAGATGATTCCAGAAGCTATGCCGTTTCCATAAAGGTAACAAATTCCAAGGCTCAGAAATTCAACGCAAAAGCCGTTGCGGTTATAAAGACAGCCAATGATAAGGTTGTTGCAAGCGCTATTCAGAATATTGAAATACCCGCAAGTGCAAGCTCAAAGGCATATACAATTGTTGTTAACAGCAACGAAAGCGCAATGCTCTGCGAGGTTTATATTGTAAACGGCGATGTGAAAAATGCCGAGCTTACCGGCGGTGCTCTTTCTTCAAAGGCCTCCAAGGCTGTAACAAAGAACGCCTCCACCTCGGTAAAAGAATGGTCTGCATGGAGCAGTTGGTCAACAGACGCCGCCACAAAAACCGACACATTGGATGTTGAAACCAAAACCCAGTACAGCTACAGGGATAAGAGCACGGTAACATCCTACAATTCCACAATGGACGGATATACAAAAGTCGGTGAGCAGTGGGTTGATCAGGGCAACACAACGGTTGAATATGCCGAAAATCTGCCCAAGGGTTCAACCACAACAAAGTATTTCAAAACCGACAGTGCCAATTATGTTAAATACAACAATGCTTCGAAGGTAAAGAAAGCAGCCGACAGTACGGATACTGTTAAATATGAACAGGTAAGCAAAACCGTTATCGGTTATCTGTACTGGCATTGGTGCTACACCCACGATGCAGGTTCACCTCAGAACTGCTACCTTGCCGACCATAAAGGGCAGGTGGTTTCCGGCTCAAGAACCTGCAATAATTTCCATTCACTTTTCTCGACCAAGGCGCTTTCCTATAATTCAAGCAAGGGCTGCTATGTAAAGAACTCAAAAGCGGATTGCCCGTATCAGGAAAACTGGTATGCAGGCCTTGATAATAAGCAGATTACGGTTTACAGATATGTTTACAAAACATATAAGAAGCTGTACACCTTTGAAAAGCTTTCAGAAGAATCCGGTTGGAGTGATACCAAGCCCGTTGAATCCGATTCAAGAATAATCACTACCCGTACCCTTTACAGAACAAGAAAACTCGAAGATAAATCCGTGACCGCAAGCACCGAATACAAGGTAACCGAAAACACATCCGGCACCAAGCATACCGTGTCCGGCAATATCAGCAATCTCAGCGTTGATTACAGCGGCAAGAAGGCCACCGTTATGGTTTACCGTACCAACAATACCGATTCAACGGCAAACCAGCTCGAATATGTGGGCCAGATTACTTTGGGCAGCAATAACTCATACAGCGTATCCTTTATACCCAAAGAAGAGCTCAGCGCCGCAACCGGTGATTTCGTAGTTGCTTTGGGCATTGCCTCGGCAGATAAAGAAATCACGGCCAACAGAATCGAAGCTCCCAAGCAGCAATATAAGGTGGATTTCCTTGACCTTGACGGCAAGGTAATCAGCTCACAGAATATTGAACAGGGCAAGGATGCAACTCCCCCCGCATTGCCCTCAAAGGAAGGCTATATAGTCACCTGGTCCGATTCCTATAAGTACATCAACTCCAACAGAACCATCAGGGCTGAAAAAACCGCAAAGACCTACCCGGTAGTATTTGTTGACTGGGCAAACAGCGAGGTGCTTTCAATTCAGGAGGTTGAATATGATTCTGCCCCCAGATTCCCCGCAAACCCGTCTGCCGAGGGCAAAATATTCAAGGGCTGGAGCCTGGATTCCGGCAGCAAGATTACCGATACAACGGTTATTGAAGCGATTTATGACGATATTACCTATACGGTAAAATTCCTCAATAAAGACGGCTCCGTATTTGAGACCCAGACCGTTCCTTACGGCGGCTTTGCCTCTGTTCCCGAAAATAATCCCACCGCATCAGGCTTTGAATTTGTCGCATGGGATTCCGCTACCGCATGGTGGAACATAAAGGCTGATACGACTGTTAAGCCGGTATTCATCTATGACAAGACGGTTGAAACTCCCATTGCTTCAAATGACGCTCCCAGCTTCCGTTCCGGTATGCTTGACCTTGAAACCGGAACTGAGGGTGCCGAAATTCACTACACCACCGATGGCAGTGAGCCCACTCAGGAATCCTTCCTGTTTGAAGATATAATCTTCGTTGAACAGACCACTACCTTCAAGGCAAAGGCTTTCAAAAACGGAATGAACGACAGCGATACGGCAGAATTTACCATTGATGTTTCCGATGAAAGCGGAACAACATCAATCTCTGCTCTTACCGACAGCACTTATTTCACCGTCGGCGAAACTACGGCTTCCGTCAGCGCAAGAATTGACAACCCGTTTGAGTATACCATTAAGGATATGGGCCTTTATGTAACGGATAGCGAAACCGGCGAATCAAAGCTGATAAATGCAAATCCTCTGCCTACCGTAAGCAGTAAGCCCGTGGTTAAGAAATTCAACCTTACCGGCTTTGAAAAGGGCACAACTTATGAGTATGAATTCTTCATTGTTTTCGATGTTGACGGAGAGGACTATTATCTCAGCACCGCAACGGTAAACGACGATGTTTGCGGTAATGTTTTCACCACCCTTGGTGAAAACGATGATGATGATCCCGTTGATCCCGTTGTTACAGACGGTCTTTCCGTAAAAATCAAAACTCCCTCCACCACAACCGTTAAATACGGCTACACCCTTGTTCTTCACGCTGAGGTTAACGGTGAGCTTCCCGAGGGTGCAAAGGTTGTTTGGAAAGAATCAAGCAGCGATGCATTCAAGGCCACAGCCAACGGCCTTACCGCAAAGGCAACCGCAGCCGTTAAGGGCGAAAAAACCATAAGCGTTTGGGTTGTTGATGCTGACGGCAAGGCGATAAAAAATGATAAGGGCGAAAATATAACCGCAAGCGTAACCCTTACCGCAAAGGTCGGCTTCTTCCAGAAGCTCAGCTACTTCTTCAAAAACCTCTTCGGTGCAAATCTTATCATTGACGCATAAGGCATAATTTAAAGGGCTCCTTTTTGGAGCCCTTTTTACAAAGCAGGAGCAGATATATGAAAAATGCTGTTAAAAAAATACTGTCCGCCGCGTGTGTACTGGCTGTACTGATGTCATCAGCCCCCGCCGCTTTTTCATATGACGGCACCTTGCCGCAAAAATACAGCTCCGCCGAAATGGGTTATATCCGCCCGGCGGAGAATCAGTATGATTCGGCCGGGTGCTGGGCATTTTCTTCTCTCGGTGTGCTCAGTGCCTATTCGGTAAAGCACGGGCTTTACGATTATACTGAAGCTGATTTTTCCGAGGCTCATCTTATTTGGTTTAACGGAAAAAGCAGATCGGAAGAGCCGGGCGACCCGATGTTCGGCGACGGAATGAACTCCGCGGCGCCTTATGACGAGGGCTCGCGGCTGTTTACTGCGGCTTTTAACCTTGCAAAGGGCTGCGGAGCGGAATGGGAAATAAACTACCCGTTTAACAGGGATAATTCCCGTATGGGCAATTATTTTGAGGAGGCAAGGTGCAATCATCCGGCGGCAATCCTCACCGAAGCAAAGCTTTTGAAAAATTCAAAGGAAATTAAGCAGGCTGTTTACGATTACGGAGCGGCCGAGGCGGGAATCTATTATGATGAGGCTAAGCTTTATAACACGGCAAGAAGAAAATATGTTAACGGGGAATATGTTGTAACCGGAAACTGCTGTTATCTGAATAAAGAGAAGAGCGGCGACGGTCATAACATAACGATAATCGGTTGGGATGACAACTATTCCAAATCGAATTTTTCACCCGACAATATGCCCAAAGGCAACGGCGCATGGCTTTGTAAAAACAGCTGGGGTACGGCGTGGGGAGAAAACGGTCTGTTTTGGATATCCTATGAAAATGCCGTGCTTGAAAATGTTATGACATACGCCTGCGTTAAGGGGGACGAGTATAACAATATTTATCAGTATGACGGCTACGGCTTTAACAGCCGCCTCTATATGGCGAATAAAAAAACGGCCTCTGCGGCAAATGTTTTCACCGCGGAAAGCCCGTTGACCGTTGAAGCGATAGGTTTTTATACATATCAGAATTCCTCTGATACAAAATGCGAGGTAAATATTGATATTTATACCGATTTGCCCGGAGAATGTGACGGCCCGGTTTTCGGTGAAAGTGCGATTTCCTTTACAACCGAGGTTTCAAACGACGGTTATCACACCGCCGTTCTTCCCGATTCAATAGCGGTTGACGGCGGCGAAAAATTCTCTGTTGTGGTCAGCATAACCGCTTCACAGGGCAATGCCGTAATGCTTCTTGAGGGCAACCCGACCGGGAGCGTACAATACGGTGCCGGGGAGGGGCAGAGCTATATCAGCTTTAACGGCACAAAAACCGGATTTTATGACACGGCAAAAAAACACGGCGGCAATGTGTGTATTAAGGCACTTACAAGGAATTATAATCCGGGAACGGTTTCCGCCGTTTACCTTGATGAACAGGATAAAACCGTTTCTCTCGGCTATTCCGGCAGCCTTTCGGCAAGGATAAACCCTCTCGGCCAAAGCACCGAAATAAGCTGGAGCAGTTCAGCCACGGATGTTGTTGCCGTTGATTCAAATGGAAATTACAGAGCCGTGGGAACGGGAACGGCTGTAATCACCGCCTCGGCGCAGGGAAAAAGCGACAGCATAACAATCACCGTCAACCCGAAAAACTATTTTGCAGGCTCGATTAAAATAGTGAATAATCCCGGTACCAAAACGATAAATTACGGCGAAACGCTGTGCCTTTCCGCCTCAGTTAACGGCACGCAGCCGGAAGCGTACTTCGGTTGGTATATTAACGGTACAAGGCAGGCGGAGCGCTCGGCGGAATTCAAGCTTGAAAATGCGGCGGCGGATGTTACTGTAACCGTGAGGCTTGAGGATAAAAGCGGAAACGCGCTTGTTGATAAATCCGGGCAGAATATCACCGACTCCGAAAAAGTGAACGTTAACGCCGAATTTTTTAAAAAGCTTATTTCGTTTTTTAAAAATCTGTTTAAAGTAAACAGAACCGTTTACAACTGATTCGGGGCTTGCTCCGCAAATCAAGCACACTCCGCCGGGAAGCGGAGCGTGCTTTTTTGTTGCCTAATCGAAAAGTCTGTGATATAATTCCGGCATAAAAATATTTTGAAAAGGGGCACAAAAAGTGGATTCGGAAATCAGTTCAGCCCGGTTTCATTTGCCCGGTTTGTTTGAGTTTTACGATTTTTACAAGGAGTTTTTGCCGCTGTATTTCAGCCGCAGGGAGTATTTTTACGATTGGGCGGAGCTTTCCTCGCTTTACGGCGCACCGGGGCAGTGCATCTGGGGCGGCGGGCGCTTCGGTTCGGGGGATGAAAACACGGTGGAGGTTATGGCGCTTATGCGCGAATACGGGCTTTCCGCACGGCTTACCTTCAGCAATTCTCTTTTGCGCCCGGAGCACCTGAACGATGAACGCTGTAACCGCCTTTGCAGGGCATTTGAGCTCTCCGGCATTGAAACAGGTGTGGTTATTCACTCCGATTTGCTTTTGGAATACCTCAAAAAAGCTTATCCCGGTTTTTATTATGTTTCCTCCACCACAAAGGTACTCGCCGGCTTTGATGAATTTCGCCGTGAGCTGCGGCGTGAGGATTTCCGCTTTGTTGTGCCGGATTTCCGGCTTAACAGACAGTATGACAGGCTGGTAGGACTGACTCAGGCTGAAAAGGATAAAACGGAATTTCTGATTAATGAGTGCTGCTCACCCGGCTGTAAAAGCAGAAAGGCCTGCTATGAGAATGTGAGCAAAAGAATCCTCGGCGAAAGCCGGGAGGAGTTTCATTGTACCTCACCGGGCGCGGGGGAGGGCTATGTTTTCTCAAAGGCAATGGAAAATCCCTGCTTTATCGGTAGGGAGGATATAGAGAATGTTTATCTGCCGGGCGGATTCACAAATTTCAAAATTGAGGGCAGAGGCCTCGGCACGGCACTTGTTCTGGAGCTTTTGCTTTATTATATGGTTAAGCCGGAGTATCAGCTTAAGGTGAGGGAACGGCTTTACCTTAACAATATGCTTGATTTGTTCTGATATTGTATAAATTTTGCGCTTTGATTGATTATTCTGCGCGAATGAGTTAAAATTATCACGAAAAAGAACTTTAAACCGGAGGGCAGCACAATGAGCACCAACACGGAATATAAAATGAAGCTTGAAAGGGTAAGGGAAGAGATCGGCCGCGTTATCATCGGCAAGGATGATGTGGTGCGCTGTGTGCTTATGGCTGTGCTTGCGGGCGGCCACATTATGCTGGAGGATATCCCCGGGGTGGGCAAAACAACGCTTGCCGTTGCCTTTTCAAAAACCCTTTCACTCGATTACAAAAGAATGCAGTTCACTCCCGATGTTCTGCCGGCCGATGTAACGGGCTTTTCGATGTATAACGCGCAGACGGGGGAGTTTGAATACCGCGACGGAGCGGTAATGTGCAACCTTTTTCTTGCGGATGAAATCAACCGTACCTCGCCCAAAACCCAGTCCGCTTTGCTGGAGGTTATGGAGGAAGGCAAGGTGACTGTTGACGGCGTTACCCACATTCTGCCAAAGCCGTTTTTTGTAATAGCCACACAGAACCCCATCGGCTCGGCGGGCACTCAGAAGCTGCCGGAATCTCAGCTGGACCGCTTTATGGTGCGCCTTTCAATGGGCTACCCGGATGTTGCAAGTGAGGCGGAAATATTAAAAAACGAAAACAAAGTGAGCATTGACGAGGTGAAAAGCGTTATTTCCCTTGAAGAGATAACCGAAATGCAGGCGGCTGTAAACCGACTTCACGCCGAAGACGGAATTTTCGATTACATCGCGCACATTCTGCTTGCCTCCCGCGAAAGTGAGCTGTTCAGAACCGGAATAAGCCCGCGCGGCGGCAAGGCGGTTTTGCGAATGGCAAGGGCACACGCCTTTATGGCGGGGCGCGATTATGTTGTGCCGGAGGATGTGATTGATGTTGCGGCAATAACCTGCGCCCACCGAATAACCTTAAGCGCCAAGGCCAAGGCGGCAGGTGTGAGCGAGGAAGAGGCGATAGCGCGCGTAATCCGCTCGGTGCCGATGCCGGGCATAAAATAAAAAGCAGAGGAGTGAGTGAAATGCTGAAAAACAGGGTTCAATATGCTCTTGTTTTCGTGTTTGTGCTTGCTCTTTTTCTGTTTTACCAAAACTTCTTTTTCTTTTATCTTCTGCTTGCCCTGCTTGTTCTGCCTGCGGTGAGCTTTGTACTTTCCTCTTACATTTCAAAAAGGCTCACCGTTT
>JAZUJM010000171.1:0-3277 GCA_045642785.1 Acutalibacteraceae bacterium
CTTCAAAATTCTCAACTGTCTGGTCTTCAACAGCGGCGCCGCAGTTGTTGCGAACGCTCTCAATGCCGTTGAGGCAGCTCTTTTCGGAAGCGTAAACTTCGCTTGTGGCGATAACTTCGCCGTTGCCTGCTTTAAGGTCAAACTTTACGCCGGTTGCTGTTTCTTTAACGATGAATTTTCCCATGGTGGTTCCTCCTGATTTATTATTCTTGACAGGATAATATCCCTTAATAACAATTATATCAGAAAAAATGCGGATTTACAAGCAAAAATGTTAAAAAAGGGAAAAAAGAGTGTGCAATTCAAAGGCTTCAGCTAAGGCTTTTCATCACATCATTTTCAAATGAAACCGATGTTTTGCAGCCCGCACCGCCGTCATAAACCGAGTTTTTCATATAAACCGCGGAAATGCCGTTGAGCGGGTCAATCCAGAAGTGGGTGCCGTAGTAACCGCTCCAGCCGAAGGAACCCTCCGGCAGGGTGTTGTCGCCGGTGATTACTCTCACGCCGAGCCCCCATTTCTGATTGCCGGGCATAATGCTGTCATCAACCACGGGCGTTCTCATAAGCTCCACCATTTCACTTGAGAGTATTTCGGTGCCGTCGGGAGCCTTGCCGAAGTTGAGGAGCATTTCGGCAAATTTCATATAATCCTCTGCCGTTGAGGCGAGCCCGCCGCCGGTTAAATGGAAGGTGCAGGGGTAGCTTGCGAAAACGCAGCCCTCTTTTTGCGGAAAATTCTGAGCGTTTCCGCTGTCGTCCATGGTGTGGATTCCCACAAATCTGCTCCATTGCCCGTCGTTCGGCTCAAACACGGTGTCGGTCATGCCGAGCTTGTCAAAGATGTTGAGCTTGATATAATCGTAAAAATCCATACCGCTTGTTATTTCAACAATTCTTGCCGCAACATCAAAGGCGGCGGTGCTGTATTCCTGCGCGGTGCCGGGGTCAAAGCTCAGCGGCAGGGTGGAGAAATATTCGGCAACGCCCGCGATGGTCTGCTTATCCTTCGGTATTTTGGCAAACAGAGCTTCGCCCACCGTGCCGGAGCCTATTCCGCTGGTGTGCGAAACAAGCTGATAAACCTTAACGCTGTTTTTGGCCTGAACGGTCGGAATAATCTGCCCGTCTTCGAGCTTAGCCACGGTCATATTTTCGTAGCCGTCAAGGTAATCGGAAACATCGTTATAAATATCAAGGTTGCCGCGGTCATACTCAATGAGCAGGGCAATGGCGGTTATGGGCTTTGTCATTGAGGCTATGCGGTACATGGCGTTCTTTTGCAGAGTCGGGCCGCCGACCTCTTTCAGACCGAAAACGCGGTCAAATACTCTTTCACCGCTTTGGTTAACAAGAATTTCCGCCCCGGTAAGTCTGCCGCCGGCAATATCGGCGTTAACTGTTTTTTCGATTCTTGATGAAAGCTTTTCGGTGTTCAGCAGCTTTTTGTATGCTCCGCCGGCTTTTAACTCGCTGACGGAATATACTCCGCTTGTTGTGTAAACCTTTTCACCGTTTGCCTTGCCGCAAACCGAAATATAAAAGTATTCGCAGTTTTCGGGAATTTTTACATTTGCGCCGCTGCCGATTACAATGCCGCTTCTTGATTTCCACTTTTCCTTAAGATAAAACCCGTCGTAATCAAAGCAGCTCTTTTTGTAATATACTTTTATTTTAACATTATTTATATCATCCGGGATATTGAGGGTTGCCACGGCGCGCTTGCCGTTGAAGCTGATTTTTTCTATCTTTATGTTGCCGTTCCCTCTGCCGTTCTGCTCCTCGGCAAAGCGGAGAATCTCCGGCGCATGGGATCCCTCATTCTGCCCGTGAGGATACTCCGGAATAAAGGAGAGCGCAGCGTTTTCGGTTATTGAAAGGGAGGCGGTTGTGCAGTTGGGGGAGAAAAACGGATCGGAATCACCGTTAACATATAAAACGGGCATTTTAACCTTGTCGAGCAGGTGAGAGGGCTCCCAAGCCTCAACATAGCCGGGCTCATTGCAGTATTCGCCTATCATACCCGTGCTTTCGTTCAGAAAACCGCTGCCGTAAACGGGCACTGCAAAGGCAAAGCGCTCATCATAGCAGATTGCAGCGCTTACCGCAACGCTGCCCCAGGAAATGCCGGTAACGCCTATTTTGTCGGTTATAACGCACTTGTCGGCGCGAAGAATGTTGTTGCCCAAAATAACATCGGTAACATAAAAATAGAACCATTGCTCCTCAAGGGGCTTGTCTGACGACCTCAGCTCGTCAATGGTGGGGTGGGAGTTCGGGTTAACGCTCCAGTTTTCATTGTGACCGTCGCCCGGGTAGGCACCAGGCTCGGGCTGCTGGCCGAAGCCGTCAACCGAAATGGCGGCATAGCCGTTATCCACCCAGTATTTAACCCATTCGGCATAGGCATGACCTGCACCGCCGTGAACAAGCACCATTGCCGGCACGGGATTTTCGGTGCTTGCACCTTCGGGGAAGCCGATGTAGGCAAAAATCTCGGCTGCCTTGCCGTTATAATTTTCGCCGTCAAAGTAAACGGCCTTTATTCTGTTATCATCGGGGAAGGGCTTTCTTTCGGCGGATTCCCTTAATTCGGGAGTTCTGCCCTTAACCTTAGATAAAAGCCTGCCGATTTCGGCGGTGTTTTCATTTTCGCCGAGAGCTTCACGCGCTGAAGAATACATATTGATTTCCCTCGATTCATCATAATTGAAATTGATTCCGAAAACAGAAAGCAGAGCCATAACAAGGCTCATAATAAACGCCGTGATTTTCATTTTGACGCACCTCCGAAAAGATAAATGAACATTGCTGCACGGAAAAAGGGTCAAGTCTTTTAAATATGATTTGATAGAATCGTACCAACTCATTAACCCTTTGTCAATACCATCCTGTTAAAAAGCACTTCTTACGGTTTTGCCTGATGAAACAAAGCGCTCGTTTTTGTGTGCCGCTCATGTGCCGGAGGTGCATATCACATCCGAAGGATACATCACGCAGGAAGTGCGAAGCACGTCCCGTACAGCGGAACCCATCTTCCAAAAAAGTGCTTTTTGTCGGTGGACAAAAGGCACTTTTTTGTGGTGCGCCGAAATCGGTGAAATCCGAACCTTTTTCTGCTGCTTTCTTTAATCATCCTTTGAAAGTCAGGTCTTTTATCGGTTTTGGCAGAAAATGCACGGTCAATATATATGTCAACTATATTGATGCAGTTCCGTTCGGCAAATTCCTTGCACTCACGAATCTGACCTTCAATAGATTCTTCACGCTGACTGTC
>JAZUJM010000172.1:0-5229 GCA_045642785.1 Acutalibacteraceae bacterium
TTCAGCATCTCCGACAAGGTCAAGGGCATCATCCTTCAGTATGCGAAGAAGCTCGGTCTCGGCATCGGCATAATCGGTCTGTTCAATATTGAGTTCATCGTTGGCAGAAACGACGGAGTATATATCATCGAGGTAAACCCCCGTTCATCAAGAACGGTTCCCTTCCTTTCAAAGTCAACGGGTTATTCTCTTGCAGACATCGCAACAGAGGTTATCCTGGGCAAATCCCTCAAGGAACAGGGAATTTTCGATATCTATCCCGAGGAGAAAAAACGCCACTATGTAAAGGTTCCCGTATTCTCCTTCAACAAAATCAAGGGTCTTGACGGTTATCTTTCACCCGGAATGAAGTCAACAGGTGAAGCAATCGGCTATGACAACAAGCTTTCAAGAGCCATGTACAAGGCTCTCACCGCCTCGGGCATGAACCTGCAGAATTACGGTACTGTTTTCGTAACCCTCGCCGACGAGGACAAGGCGGAGGCTCTTCCCCTTGTAAAGCGCTTCTACGACATGGGCTTCAACATTGAGGCTACAATCGGAACGGCAAACTTCCTTAAGCAGAACGGCATACGCACAAAGGTTCGCGGCAAGATAAGCGAGGGCAGCGACGAAATCCTCGAATCCATCCGCGCAGGCTATGTAAGCTATGTCATCAACACAAGAGCCGTGCTTTCGGGCGTTCATTACGATGACGGCATTCAGATTCGTCAGTGCGCTACCGAAAACAATGTAACAATCTTCACATCCCTTGACACGGTAAAGGTTCTTCTCGACGTTCTTGAGGAAACCACGCTTACCATTTCCACAATTGATTCTTAAGGAATGAATTTTATGAAACAGGGTATTTTTGAAATAAAAGAAAATATTCATCTCACCGAAAGCGTCATGAAAATGACGCTTTTCGGCGACGCTTCCGCAATAACGGCGGCAGGACAGTTCATCAACATAAAGCTTGACGGACTTTTCCTGCGCAGACCTATTTCCGTATATGACTGCACAGCCGACAGCGTGACGATTATTTATAAAATCGTCGGTCACGGCACGGAGCAGATGAGCACAATGGCGGCAGGCGAAAAGCTTGACGTTCTGACAGGTCTCGGCAACGGCTACGACCTGAGCAAATCGGGCTCTGCTCCCCTGCTTCTCGGCGGCGGCGTGGGGGTTCCCCCGCTTTACCTGCTTGCAAAAAAGCTTATCAAGCAGGGCAAAAAGGTTCAGGTTGTTCTCGGCTTCAACACCAAAGCGGGGGTTTTTCTTGAAAAGGAATTCCGCGCCCTCGGTGCCGAGGTTACCGTTGCCACGGCAGACGGCTCCTACGGCAAAAAAGGCTTTGTTACCGACGCCATGCCCTGCGATTACACCTACTTTTACACCTGCGGCCCCGAGCCTATGTTAAAAGCCGTGTTTAAAGCGACAAAAACAAGCGGTCAGTTAAGCTTTGAGGAAAGAATGGGCTGCGGCTTCGGCGCATGTATGGGCTGCTCCTGCAAAACGGTTACCGGCAACAAAAGAATCTGCAAAGACGGGCCGGTGCTTAAGAAGGAGGAGATAATATGGTAAACACAGGCGTTGAGCTGTGCGGAATAAAGCTTGACAACCCGGTTATCCCCGCCAGCGGAACCTTCGGCTTCGGCTATGAATTTGCCGAGCTTTACGATATCAATGTTCTGGGTACCTTCTCATTCAAAGGCACCACAAAGGAGCCGCGCTTCGGCAACCCCACCCCGCGCATTGCGGAGTGCACAAGCGGCATGATAAACGCCGTGGGGCTTCAGAATCCCGGCGTTGAAAAGGTTATTAATGAAGAACTGCCCAAGCTTGCAAAATGCTTTAACAAAAAGGTTATGGCAAATGTCAGCGGCTTTTCGGTTGATGATTATGCCTACACCTGCGAAAAGCTTAATGCCTGCGAGCAGATAGGATGGTTTGAGGTAAATGTAAGCTGCCCGAATGTTCACGGCGGCGGTATGAGCTTCGGCACCTCACCCGAAGCGGCGGCAGAGGTTACAAAAGCCGTTAAAAAAGTTACCTCAAAGCCCGTTATTATGAAGCTTTCACCCAATGTTACCGATATTACCGAAATTGCCAAGGCCTGCGAGGCCGCCGGAGCAGACGGAATAAGCCTTATCAACACCCTGCTCGGTATGCGGATTGATTTAAAGCGAAAAAAGCCCGTTATCGCCAACACAATGGGCGGCTTTTCCGGCCCCGCCATTTTCCCTGTTGCGCTCAGAATGGTGTGGCAGGTTTCATCTGCGGTTAAAATTCCCGTTATCGGTATGGGCGGCGTTTCACGCGCCGAGGATGTTATTGAAATGATGCTTGCGGGCGCAGCGGCGGTTGAAGTGGGCGCCATGAACCTTGTTGACCCCTTCGCCTGCAAAACGATAATCGAAAATCTTCCCGCGGCAATGCAGAAATACGGAATAAACAGTTTATCCGAGATAATAGGAGGCGCAAAGAATGGGTAAAGATGTAATAATTGCCTGCGATTTTCCGAGCGCAGAGCAGACCATAGAGTTTCTTGATAAATTCACCGGCAAAAAGCCCTTTGTTAAAATCGGTATGGAGCTTTTCTACGGTGCGGGCCCCGAAATCGTGCGCGAAATCAAAAAAAGAGGCCACAAGATTTTTCTTGATTTAAAGCTTCACGATATTCCCAATACAGTTAAAAAATCAATGGCGGTGCTTTCCGCTTTGGATGTTGACATCTGCAACCTTCACGCAAGCGGCACGGTTGCGATGATGGAGGCAGCGCTTGAAGGCCTTACCCGTGCCGACGGCACCCGCCCCCTGCTCATTGCCGTTACCCAGCTCACCTCCACAAGTCAGGAGGCCATGACCCGTGATTTGCTCATAAACGAGCCGATAGACAAGGTTGTTATGCACTATGCTCAGAATGCAAAGCTTGCAGGGCTTGACGGCGTTGTGTGCTCACCCCTTGAGGCGGGCAAGGTTCACGATGTCTGCGGCAGGGATTTTCTCACCGTAACCCCCGGTGTTCGCTTTGCCGACGGTGATGTTGGCGACCAGAAGCGCGTTACCACCCCCGCAAAGGCCAAAGAAATCGGTTCTGATTACATTGTTGTTGGCAGGCCGATAACAGCCGCACCCGACCCTGTTGCGGCATATGAGCGCTGTGTTGCCGAATTTGTTGATTAAGGAGAAAATGATTATGGAGCTTAAAAATCTTATCGCAAAGGATTTACTTTCAATAAAGGCGGTTTTCTTCCGCCCCGAGGAGCCCTTCACCTGGGCAAGCGGAATCAAAAGCCCCGTTTACTGCGACAACCGTTTAACCCTCACCGCCCCCGAGGTTCGCACAGATGTTGAAAACGGCCTTGCCGCTCTTATCAAAGAGAATTATCCCGAGGCTGAGGTGCTTATGGGAACCTCCACCGCGGGCATTGCCCACGCCGCAATAACCGCACATCTGCTCGGTATGCCCATGGGCTATGTTCGCTCCGGCGCAAAGGACCACGGCAGACAGAATCAGATTGAAGGTAAGCTTCTGCCCGGCCAGAAGGTTGTTGTGGTTGAAGACCTTATTTCCACCGGCGGCAGCGTTATTGAGGTTGTTAATGTGCTTCGCGAGGCGGGTGCCGAGGTGCTCGGCATTGTTTCCATTTTCACCTACGGTATGAAAAAGGGACTTGAACGCCTTGAGGCTGCAAATGTAAAGAATATATCCCTGACAAACTTTGATGTTATCGCCGAGGTTGCCGCAGAGGAAGGCTACATCAAGCCCGACGATATTAAGAAGCTTATCGCATTCAGAAATAATCCCTCGGATGAAAGCTGGATTGGAGGAAACAAATGAAGAGCTTAATTGATATTCTCGACCTTTCCACCGAGGAAATTGACGCTCTCATTGAAAAAGCAAACGATATAATTGAAAATCCCGCCGCTTACAGCGAAAAGTGCCGCGGCAAAAAGCTTGCCACCCTTTTCTTTGAGCCCTCCACACGCACAAGGCTCAGCTTTGAGGCGGCGATGTATGAGCTCGGCGGCAATGTACTCGGCTTTTCGGAGGCTCAGAGCTCATCTGCGGCAAAGGGTGAATCCGTTTCCGACACGGCAAGAATAGTCGGCTACTATGCCGATATTATCGCCATGCGCCACCCCAAAGAGGGCGCACCGATGGTTGCCGCAATGAAAGCGGGCATTCCCGTTATCAACGCGGGCGACGGCGGCCACAATCACCCCACACAGACCCTTACCGACCTGCTCACGATAAAGCGCGAAAAGGGCAGGTTCGACGGGCTCACGGTTGGCCTTTGCGGCGATTTGAAATTCGGCAGAACGGTTCATTCCCTTATGGGTGCGCTTTCAAGGTATAAGAATATCCGCTTCATTCTCATCTCCCCTCCGGAGCTGAAAATCCCTGAATACCTTCGCACCGATATGCTCTCAAAGGGTGCTTCGATTTATGAAACAACCGATTTGATGAAGGTGCTGCCTCAGCTTGATATTCTTTATATGACAAGGGTTCAGCGCGAGCGTTTCTTTAACGAGGCTGATTACATAAGGCTTAAGGACAGCTATGTTTTAACCCGTGAAAAGCTGAAAAGCGCAAAGAGCGACCTTTGTATTCTTCACCCCCTGCCGAGGGTCAACGAAATATCGGTTGATGTTGATGATGACCCCCGCGCCTGCTATTTCACCCAGGCAAAAAACGGCAAATACATCCGCATGGCTCTTATTATGAGCCTGCTCGGCATAGAATAAGGAGGCTTGGGCAATGCAGATTAACCCGATAACAAACGGAATAGTGCTTGACCATATCACCGCAGGTAAAATAATGGAGCTTTACCGCGTGTTGAAGCTTGACGAGCTTGACTGCTCGGTTGCCATTATCAAGAATGCCGACAGCAAAAAAATGGGCAAAAAGGATATTCTCAAAATAGATGCCGATATTGACCTTGACCTTGATTTAGTGGGTTATATTGACCCGAATATCACCGTTAATGTTATCAAAAACGGCGAAGTGGTTAAAAGAACCAAGCTTGACCTGCCCGAAAAGGTAAAGGATGTTATAAAGTGCAAAAATCCGCGCTGCATAACCTCCACCGAGCAGGAGCTTCCCCACATCTTCAAGCTCACCGACAGAGAAAATAAGGTTTACCGCTGCATCTACTGTGAAACCCCGGCAAAAAAGTAAATAAAGCATAATAGGAACCCCACGCCTGCGAGGCGGGGGGTTCTTAGACGGGGGCTGTGCTCTTA
>JAZUJM010000173.1:0-2579 GCA_045642785.1 Acutalibacteraceae bacterium
GATCCTTGCCGGTGTCGCCGCCGTAGGTAATGCGCTTGCCGATAAGTTTAAAGGTTTCTTTGATTGAATCACCGAGCTTACCGGTGAAGATTGAAGGCTCACTTGAAGTGCTGTATGTGTATTCGCCGGGTTCTGCACAAAACTCAACAACCTTACCCTGGTCAACAATAATCATGCACTGTCCGTCGGCAACTGCAATGCCGGAACCGTTGGAAATGATATTGTCATTACCCTTGGTGTTGGAGGATCTGCTGCCGATAACCTTTGTGCCCTTAACCATAAGAACATCTTTATCCAGCGCTTCGCAATAGAAAAATTCCTTCCATTGATCGGCAAGAACTCCACCTGCCGCACCGAGAACTGCTTTAATAAGACCCATATCGTTTCTCCTTTCAAATTATGGACACGAAAATTAACCAATTATAGTTAACTGACTAAATTATATCATATGTTTTTTTGTTTTGCAACAATAATAATCAACCTATTCTCGGAGTGTTGATTATACCCGTTTTGCGAAGAACATACTCATAACTCCAGTTTGAGCCCTCTGAACGCCAGGCTCCGGGGCCGTGCCAGCTCTCTTTTTCATCAACAAGATGAAGCGGGCCAAAGGTGTTGTAACGGTGGATAAAGAGGGTCAATTCAACCTCGTGCTCACCGTCGTCAAGACCGTTAACGGTAAGGGTATAAGGAGGATAGATAATATTACCTGCTTCTTTGCCGTCAATCTTCACGCCGATAAGTGCACCCCTGTAGCGTGAAGCGCAAACAGTAAGACTGCCGGATGTTGACTTTGCTTTAAATTTATAAGTTATATTTCCGCCGTAGAACGGGAATCCCTGCGGTGCAAGCTCACCGAAGGCAACAGCGACGGGCTTTTGGGTAATCTTCGCAAATCTTCCGATGCAGGAAACGCCGAAATCACCGAGGACAAAAATATTTTCGGTGTTTGTGCGCTTGCCGAAAGGTATAGTCATAATCAAAACATTCTTGCCCTTTTTGATAACAGGAAGCTTGATTCTCTTTATATCCATATCAACATAAAGACCTATGCTTTCATTGCTGATTGTTTCACCGTTAAAGGTAAATTCAGCCTTTTCGGGTTCCTCTACCGCAAGCTCTGCACCGGAATATTCAATATCACTTTCAAAAGTAAAGCGAAGGGTGAGCTTATTCACGGGGGGAACCTTTTCAATGGTCCAGGGCTGAGGAACACCGCCGGAACGATCCCTCATGCCGAGCTCTCTTCTGCAAATGTTATCAAGGCGAAGAATTTCTTCTGCCTCTTTAAATTCTACAGCATCATCAAGCTTATATTCAGCCATATCAAGTACAAGAACATTCTTTTCGGAAAGTTCATAATCAACAAGGCTGTTTTCAATTTCCTTAAGCTCTTTTTCATTAAGCTTTTCACAGCTGCAGTTATCGGCTTTACCCTCTGTAAGCTTTAAAAGAAGAGAATCATAATCATAAAGCTTTGTTCTGATTATTGTTTTGCCGTTGGCATATTCAGCAGGGCACACGGATGTTTCGCCGCTCTGAGTGTCGTAAATCTCAGCAGAAAAATCACCGTTGAAAATAATCTGAATATCATCGCCGCCGCAGACATCCTTATTATAAGGTTCATCGCTGTTAACACAGAAGAACCAACTGCAATCGTTATCACGGCGAAGCTGATAAATCTTATCATCTGTTAATCTGCCGTTTGCATAGCGAATGGTAACCGTTCTTGAATCTTCAAGAGATGCAAGAAGTGACGCGCGGGAAAAATCAATGCAGGTGCTCTTATTGCAAAGCTCAACTCCCCTGCTGCTTTCAACCGAATCAATAAGCCTCGGTGCGCTGCCCATAAATATAAGCTTGCCGCCTGCGGCTTTAAACTCTTCAAGAAGTTTAACTGTTGATGAACGAAGGGTTTCACAACCCGGAACAACAATGGCGTCATATTCCATTTTGCCCACCTTAAGCGGAGCACCGCCGTTTGAGCACTGAATGGGAAGAAGAGATTCCGAAATAAAATCAAAATCAATGCTTCCGGTAAGAAGCCAGTTTGTTACATTTTCAAATCTTTCATCAAGATTTTCACGCAGAACAGCGGATTTATCATTCGGGCCCCAGTGAAGCCAGAAGCTTTCAACCGGGTGAATAACACCAACCTTAACAACGGGCTTGCCCCTTGTGAGGGCTGTGTTGACCCTTGCAAAGTGGTCTTCTATTACTTTATATTCTTTGTACCAGGGGGACTGATAAGAAATGGAGGCAGGATAATCGCGCTTTGCCTCGCCCTTCATTGAATACCATGAAAGATGGGGAACGCGTACAGTTACGCCGAATGCCGCCTGCCAGTCGCCCTGATGCTTGTATGTTCTGAAATCGCAGTCCCAGCCGGTAACACCGTAAAGCTCCGAAAGAACACCTTCATAGCCGAACTGATGTGTAGCAGACTGCGCCTGCTTTGCGGTTGTGAACTCGTGTCTGTTACAAAGCATATCAATTCCGGGCAGACCAAATGAACGGTAAGAGCGCATGGCATCACCGAGAGCGGCTGTCTGAGAATGAAGCGTGGGCTCTTCCATAAG
>JAZUJM010000174.1:0-17018 GCA_045642785.1 Acutalibacteraceae bacterium
GAAGAAGGAGAGAGTTGACTATGTTGTGGGGGCGTGCCATGCCGGTTCCGACAGTAGCCCAGGGCTTGTCGTATGTGGTTACTTCGCCCATGTCAAGGGAAACGGGCTCCATGGTCTGACCCATTGTGCCGTCGGCAAGAATCATGGCGGTCATGCGGTATTTATCTGCAAGGTCAAAGCCCTTGAAGGTAAGGTCTACCATTTCCTGCACTCCGCTGGGGGCAAGAACAAGCATATGGAAATCGCCGTGACCTGCGCCGCGGGTAGCGTGGAAGTAATCGGACTGTGAGGGCTGGATGCCGCCGAGGCCGGGGCCGCCGCGCTGAACGTTTACCACAAGTGCGGGAAGGTCGCAGCCTGCAAGGTAGGAAAGGCCTTCGCTCTTAAGTGAGATTCCGGGGCTTGAGCTGGAGGTCATAACACGCTTGCCGGTGGAGGCAACGCCTATAACCATATTGATAGCGGCTATTTCACTTTCGGCCTGAAGGAAAGTGCCGCCGATTTTGGGCATTTTTTTGGACATATATGCCGCAACCTCGGTCTGAGGTGTGATAGGGTAGCCGAAGTAATGACGGCAGCCTGCCATTATGGCAGCTTCCGCAAGAGCTTCGTTGCCCTTCATTAAAACTTTTTCAGCCATTTGTTTTCTCCTTCCTTATTTTTCAACCTTGATAACGCAGTCGGGGCACATTGTGGCGCAGAAGGCACAGCCTATGCAGCTTTCCTGGTCGGTGATTCCGGCAGGATGGTAGCCCTTAACGTTTATTACATCGTTGAGAATAGCAACAATGCCCTTGGGGCAGGCGCCGACACACAGGCCGCAGCCCTTGCAAAGGTCAGTGTTGAAGGTTACTTTTGCCATTATGTTTTCCTCCTATTCGGTATAATCAAAGACCTTCCCGCATTTTCCACGATTGGCTTACAACAATGTCAATGGGGAAAAGGTTTTTGATTTTATCACAGAGCCGGGGGTAAAGCTCACGGTCAACCGCCGTGAACTTTACCGGCAGCCCGGATTTACTGCTGATTTCCTCCGCATATTCAACAGAGGAAAGTATGTTTTGTGCGGTGGTCTCTTCGCCGAGGTTTGAGTTGTTGACTATGCCGGTGAATTTCATCCTGCACGCTTCCTCAATTTCGCGCATTATCACGATTGCACTGTCGGCATCGGGAGTGAGCGGGCGAAAGCGGTTAACAACAAAAAGCAGCTCGTAATTGTTTTCGCTGAGAAGGGACGGGGCGTATCTGCCCAGGGCGAGGGCTCCTCTGTCATCGCCGCCGACATCAATAACCGCGTAAAGCTCCGGGTTGTCAAGAATGGAGTAGGTTTCCGCCGGCAGAGCGGGCAAATCAACATTGGAACCGGCATATTCCGAAGAGATAAGCCTTATTCCGTTGGCGTTTAAAATGCTCTCGCTGTCTTTGGTTCTGAAATACGGGTTAACAATGTCAAGGTCGGCAATGGCTACCTCGGGATTCTCCCTTTTAAGCATCAGCGCATAATTGACCGCCACATTTGTTTTTCCGCTGCCGTAGTGGCCGGAAAAAAGGGTTACTCGTTTATAATCCATTTATTAAAGAACCTTTACCCAGCCGAAGGGATCTTCGATTTTGCCGAGCTGAATACCGGTAACGGTGTCATAAAGCTTCTGGCTGATTTCGCCGATGCCGCCGCCGTTGATGACCATAACATCATCCTTGTAGCGAAGCTTGCCGACAGGGGAGATAACGGCAGCTGTGCCGGTGCCGAAGCACTCTTCAAGTTTGCCGGTCTTCTGAGCCTCAAGAAGCTCGTCAACGGAAACCTTGCGCTCTTCAACGGGAAGACCCCAGCTCTTGCAGATTTCGATAACGGAGTTGCGGGTGATGCCGGGAAGGATGGAGCCGTTGAGCATCGGGGTAACGATTTTGCCGTCAATTTTGAAGAAGATGTTCATAGCGCCGACTTCTTCAATGTATTTTCTCTCAACGCCGTCAAGCCACAGAACCTGTGAATAGCCGTCGTCGTGAGCCTTAACCTGAGCAATAAGGCTTGCAGCATAGTTGCCGCCGGTCTTTGCAAAACCCATTCCGCCGCGGACTGCTCTTACATAGTCATCCTCAATCCAGATGCCAACGGGAGCAAGGCCGCTCTCATAGTAAGCGCCGGAGGGGGAAAGGATGATGATGAAGAGGTAGTTCTTTGAGGGGGCAACGCCGAGGAAATCATCGGTGGCGATGATAAAGGGGCGGATGTAAAGTGAGGTGCCGGGCTCCTTGGGAATCCAGTCGGCATCAACGCTTACAACCTCGCTGACAGCCTGAACAAAATCTTCTTCGGGAATCTCCGGAATAACAAGCCTCTTGTTGGAAGCGTTGGTTCTCTTTGCGTTCATATCGGGGCGGAAAAGACGGGGCTTGCCGTCGGCGCCGAGATAGGCCTTAAGGCCTTCAAACATTTCCTGACCGTAGTGGAAAACCATACTTGCGGGAGAGAGGGAAAGATTCTGATAGGGGATGATTCTGGCGTCATACCAGCCCTTGCCTTCGGTGTAATTCATCACAAACATATGGTCTGTGAAAATTTTGCCGAATCCGAGCTTGCCTTCGGGTTTTGCCTTGGGTGCTGTTGTTTTTTCGATTCTGATGTTGAGCATTTTATATGTTCTCCCTTCAATAAATTACTTTGACTCATTTTCGAGATGGTGGCGGACTACCGCCTCCTCCCGCATTTTGTACTTTAATATTTTACCGGCGGCGTTCTTCGGGAAGCCGTCAACAAAATCAATGTATTTGGGAACCTTATGGCGCGCGATGTGGCTGACCATAAAGTCCCTCATCTCCTCCTCGGAGATTTCGGCACCGGGCTTAAGGATAATGCAGGCAAGCGCCTCTTCACCGTACTTGCGGTCCGGAACGCCGACAACCTGAACATCCTCAACAAGCGGATGGGTGAAGATGAACTCTTCGATTTCGCGCGGATAGATGTTTTCACCGCCGCGGATTATCATATCCTTGAGCCTGCCGGTTATGAGATAGTTGCCGTCGGGGCGGCGGCAGGCGATATCGCCCGAATGAAGCCAGCCCTCGGAGTCGATTGCTCCGGCAGTAGCCTTGGGCATTTTGTAGTAGCCCTTCATAACATTGTAGCCCCTTGCCACAAATTCGCCGTTCATATTGTCGGGCAGCTCTTCGCCGGTTTCGGGGTCGATTATTTTACATTCAACATGGGGGAAGGCGTGACCGACCGTGTTGTAGCGGACATCGGCGGTGTCGTCACTGCTGCTCATGGTGCAGCCGGGGGAGGCTTCGGTCTGGCCGTAAACGGAAACTATGGTCATATTCATCTTCTGCGCGGCCTCCTCCATAAGTGAGGTGGGGCAGTTGGCGCCGGCCATGATTCCGGTTCTCATGTGTGAAAAATCCGTTGAAGCAAAATCGGGGTGCTGGAGCATACCGATGAAGTTTGTGGGAACTCCGTTGAAACAGGTGATTTTTTCAAGATTGATGCAGGCAAGTGAGGATTTTGCCGAAAAATAGGGGAGCGGGCAAAGCGTGCCGCCGTGGGTCATGATGGAGGTCATTGTGAGCACCATGCCGAAGCAGTGGAACATCGGCACCTGAACCATCATTCTGTCGGCGGTGGAAAGCTCCATCCTGTCGCCTATGCACTTGCCGTTGTTGATGATGCTGTAATGGGTGAGCATAACGCCCTTGGGGAAGCCGGTGGTGCCGGAGGTGTACTGCATATTTGCAACATCGGAGGGCTTGACAAGTGAGGCCCTTCTGTAAACCTCTTCAATGGGCACGCGAACCGAGATATCCATTGCCTCTTCCCAGGTTAAACATCCCTTTTGCGAATAGCCCACCGTTATAACATTGCGAAGGAAGGGCAGGCGGCGCGAGTGGAGAGGCTTGCCGGAGGGTGTAACCTCAAGCTCGGGGCAGAGCTCGGCGATTATCTTTGAATAGTCGGCATCAAGGCTGCCCTTTATCATAACAAGGGTGTGGGTGTCTGACTGGCGAAGCAGGTATTCCGCCTCGTGGATTTTATATGCGGTGTTTACCGTAACAAGCACGGCACCGATTTTTGTGGTTGCCCAGAAGGCAATGTACCACGCGGGCACATTTGTTGCCCAGACAGCGACCTTGTCGCCGGCCTTAACGCCCATGGCAATAAGGGAGCGGGCAAAGGTGTCAACATCGCGGCGGAACTCCGTGTAGGTGCGGGTATAATCAAGGGTGGTGTATTTGAAGGCGTATTGGTCTGGGAAATGCTCAACCATGGTGTCAAGCACGCGGGAAAAGGTCATATTTATAAGCTCGTCCTTTTTCCACACATAGCGCCCGGTTTTGTCACGGGTGCGGTACAATCCGTAATCCTCTTCCTCCGAGTCAAAACGCGAAATGTAATTAACAAAATGAGGAAGAACGATGTTGATATCGTTGAAATCATCCATCATGGCGGGGTTACATTCAAGCGAGATAAATCCGCCGTAGCCAACGGAATTGAGGGCGTTGAACATATCCCTGACCGGCAGGTCGCCGTCGCCGAGAATGCAGTAGCGCACCTTGCCGTTAACAAGCTTTGAATCCTTGATGTGCACATGCTTTACATACGCGCCGAGGTTTTCTATGGTCTTTTCGGGCTCCTCACCGTTGAAGCGGTAGGGGTGGTTAAAATCCCAGAGCGCGGCAAGATTATCGCTTGCAAATATGTTAAGAATATCGCGCAGCCTTTCGGTGTCGGCAAAAATTCCGGTGGTTTCGATAAGCAGGGTTATTCCGTTTTTCTCTGCCGACGAAATAACGCGGCCGATAACCGAAACGGCAGCGGCGTTATCCTCTGCCGTGCTTCCCGTGCCGCTGCCGGCGTGAATGCGGACATAGGGGCAGCCGAGCCGTGAGGCGCGGTCAATTATATTTTCAATTTCTTCAAGGCTTTTTTCTGCCGAGGCGGGGTCGGCAATATCGCAGAGCGAATCAATACAGGAAACCGAAAGACCCTGCTCGCCGAGCTTCCGTGCCGCCGCGGTCGTTCTTTCAGGCTCAAGCGGTGAATCCTGAATGGGAAAATCCGGGTTGTCGTGAAGCTCAATTCCGTTAAAGCCGAGCTCAGCCGCAAGTGCGGAAAACTCCGCAAAGCTCATTCCCCGCCACCCGTTTGTGGAAAAGGAAAGCTTCATATATTATTCTCCTCATAAACTATTTTGTTAAGAGCGTTGATGTAGGCGTGAATGCTTGCGCCGATAATATCGGTGCTGATTCCTCTGCCGGAGCAGAGCTTGCCGGAGGAGCGGAGCTTTATGAGCGCTTCGCCGAGCGCCTCGCGCCCTTCGGTTACGGATTGAATCTGAAAATCATCAAGCTCGTAATGGTGGCCGATAATCTGCTCTATGGTCTGAAAAGCGGCATCAATGGGGCCGTCGCCGGTAGCAACCGCGCTGAGCTCACGGCCGTTTTTGCTGAGCACTATGTTTGCTGTGGAGGTGATGATGCTGCCACTGTTTATAACATAGCTTTCCACTTTGAAGGTGGGCGGCACCTGATTTGCTTCATTTGCCACTATTGAATCAAGCTCGCGTGCGCCGACCTGCTTTTTGCCGGCAACGCGGCGGAATGATTCATAAACCTTCATAAGGTCGTCTTCGCATAAATCGTAGCCGAGTTCAACAACGGCCTTGCTCACCTCGGAAATTTCGGCATCTTTATCAAGAAGAATTGCCGCCGAGCGTGAAGCGGAGGGAACCGAATCATAGGGTGAGGGCTTGCCGTCATTGTTGAGCATTCTCATTATCTGAGGCACGCTGCGGCTGACCGCCATTGTGTTGAGCGAACAGCAGGCGCCTATGGCCTCGCCCTTAACGCTTAAAGCGTTTGCAAAGGCTTCTGTTGAGGGTGAGCAGTCGGAACCTATGCTTGTCTTGATTTGTGCGGCGCCCGCCTCAACACAAGCAAAGGCGCAGGCGTTTGCCATCTGTAATTTATCGGAACATTCAACGCCGAGCACAGCGCTTTTAAGCTCGGGCACGGCGGCATAAAGCTCGGCTATGAGGGATGAAAATTCATCGGGGAGCATTGTGCCGGAGGTGTCGCACAAAGTTACGGTTTTTGCTCCCGCTTCAAGTGCGGTGCGTACGGCGTCAAAAAGGAAGGCCTTTTCGCTTCTTGTGGCATCCTGAGCTTCAAATTCAACATCGCCGCAAAGGGAAGAAGCAAGTGAAACGGTTTCTTTGATTGCTTCAAGCATTTTCGGGGGCTTCTTGTGGCTTAAGTATTCCATCTGAACAGCGGAAACGGGTGCCGAAACAAGAAGGCGGGGCTTTTTGGCGGCGCTGACGGATTCATACGCTTTTTTTACGCCCGCTTCGGTCAGACCGGTGGGGCAGGATAGTATGCTTGTTTTAAGGAGAGGGCATAGGGTACGAAGAACAAGAGTGTCGGTTTTTTCATCGGCAATGGGAGCGGCCTCGATAATATCCGCCCCGAGTTTGTCAAGAAGCCTTGCCGCTTCAAGCCTTTCCTTAAAGCTTAACGCAACGCCCTTTTTGCCGGCACTTTCGCGCAGGGTAACATCGGCAATCATAATTTTTTTCATACAGTTTTCTCCTTTAAACAAGCTGTGAAAATAACGCGCACATTTACACATTATAATTACAGAATATAATACTCTTGCAGCGGCGGCAAGTCAAGTGAAAGTTAACTGTATAAATTATAAATTGTTTAATTGCCCACCGTATAATCCCCGTAACTGCCGCACTTTATGAAATCTGCCGAAAACGGGCGAAAAAGAAAAAGCCCGGCAGAGCCGGAAAACCGAAAAACGGCTTTCTGAAACTCTGACCGGGACAGTTGCTTCTATGTGCTGAAATTGCCAGATAATGGCAAAAATATTCAAGGCGTGACGGCTGAATTCGGCCTTTTACGGCTCACTCAACCGGTATGCCGAGGCTGACCGAAAGTGCGCGGTCAACCCGTCCCATATCTGCCTGATTAAGCGTGCCCATTCTTTCACGAAGGCGCTTTTTATCTATTGTTCTTACCTGCTCAAGCAGCACTATGGAATCCTTCTGCAGACCGCTTTCAACCGCGTCAACCCTTATGTGAGTGGGCAGAGAGGTTTTGAACCGCTGGCTTGTGATTGCCGCCGCAATAACGGTGGGGCTGAACTTGTTGCCCACATCGTTCTGAACTATCAGCACGGGTCTTGTGCCTCCCTGCTCTGAGCCGACAACGGGGCTTAAGTCGGCATAATATATTTCTCCCCTTTTGATGTTCAATGTTTCCACTCCCGTTTGAAGATAATGATTTTCGTTAAGAATTGTTGACGGCGGGGCGGGCAAATAATCACGCCGAAAAGAATTTTATCCGGGGAGCGGGGACAGAATCCTTTTAACCCGATTCAATACCGTCAATTCATTATATTCTTTCGGGAGTCACCCGGTTATCTGAAACAAACGGTTAAGCCGGATGTGTAATCTTTTATTTCGTCAAGTTCGCCGTTTTCATCAAAAATCGCCGAGTACAGCGGCGCAGGTGTGCCTTCTTGGCTGGCTTCGGGCTGAGCGGGATAAACCGACATTTCTTTTCTTTCGCCCTTCAAAACAAAAACGCCTTTTGCTCTCAGGGCGTTAACGGCTTTTGCGGCGCAAACGGCAAAGGATTCCGGCAGGTTTCCGCTTTCGTGCGAAACGGTCATTCCGCCGAGAAAAAAGGCCGCTTTGCCGCCGGCAACTTCAATTTTAAGCCCGACCGCCTCGGATGGCTGCTGCAGGGTGAAAACCGATTTTTCGGTGCTTTGTTCAAACAAAACATTGTATTCTTCACCGTCAAAAAGAACAACCGCCTGTTTTGAAAAAACGGCAGGGAAAACGGGCTGCTCACTTTCCGGCTTTTCACCGGCAGAGCAACCCGTAAAGGTCAGTATTATTGCCGCAAGGATAAAGAAAAATGCCTTCTTCAAAAAATCACTCTTCCGAAAGCGCAGAACTGAAAGCTTCCGCGGCTGTAAGGTCGGAGGGGGTCAGAATCCTTTGCTTCCCGGTAAAATCAGCTGCTTTGTCCGCAAGCCTGCCGTGGAAGAAAACCGCGGTTCTTGCGGCGTCAAAGCCGCTCATCCCCTGCGAAACGAGGGAGGCGGTCATACCGGCAAGCAGGTCGCCGCTGCCTCCCTTTGAAAGGGCGGTGTTGCCGGTTGAATTTATGCTCACCGGGCAGCCGGGGGAGCACACAACGGTGTTGGCTGTTTTAAGTGCCACGGTAACATTATATTTGTTCGCAAAGGAGTAGGCGGTTTTAACCGGCTCTTTTAAGATTTCCGCAATGCTTTTGCCGGTTAATCGGCTCATTTCGCCCGGGTGAGGGGTGACAACGCAGGAATGCTTTATCGCTTTCAGAATATCTATATTCGCAGAAACCGCATTTATGCCGTCGGCATCTATGATAACCGGACATTCGGCCTGCTCGATAAGGGTGTAAACAATATTTTTTGTTTGTTCCGTCAGCCCGATTCCGCAGCCTATCAGTATTGCCGTTGCTTTTTTTGAGGCCTTAAGCAGCTCTTTTATTCCGTCAAAGGTGAAAAATCCGTTTTCATCACTCGGCAGCGGAAGCATAAGCGGTTCGGTGAGCTTGGAGGCAACTGCCGGGTAGGCTTTGTCAGGAAATGCGGCGGTAACAAGGCCCGCGCCCATTCTTACCGCACCCTTTGCCGCGAGCACGGCGGCACCCTGCATCCTCATGCTGCCGCACACATTGAGCACATGGCCGAAGGTGCCCTTGTTTGAAACGGCGGGGCGCTTCGGTAAAAGTGCAAGTGCTTCGCTGAATGAAAGGCTTGTTAAATCACAGCCGCTTTGTTTGTGTTCGCTGTTTGTTATGCCGATATCGGCGATAACCGTTTTGCCGCAGAAAAGCGAAACGGGCTTAAAAATGTGAACGGGCTTTAAGGCGGAAATCGCTATTGTCAGATCGGCTTTGAAAACCGTGCCGGAGGCCGGGGCACCGTCACTTTCGGCACCGGTTGGCACATCCACCGCCACACGAAAGGCGGAAAGGGAATTGAGCCTTTCAAAAAGAATCGTCAGCGGTTCACTCAGACTGCCGCTGAAGCCCGTACCGAAAACGCAGTCAATTACCGTATCACACTTTTCAAAAACCGCTTCAAGCGATGAAAGATTGCCGTCATACTCATAAACGGGTATTTTTTCGGTGTCAAGGCGTTCAAAGTTTGTAACGGCATCCTCCGCTTTCGGCTTGCCGCACGCAAGCAGAACAGCAGCTTTAAATCCGCTTTCGCAAAGCTTTCGGGCTATTACAAAGCCGTCGCCGCCGTTCTTCCCTTTGCCGCACACAACAAGAGCGTTTTTAACATCGCGGCTCATTATTATTTCGGCACAGCCGCTGCCGGCGCGCTCCATAAGCTCAAGGTAAGTAATGCCCTCTCTGTTAACGCAGGCTTCCTCGGCAAGCCTCATCTGGCCGGAAGTTAAAACAAACATAAAAACACCCCCGAAGGATTTTATAATCTTCATTTTATCATAATTTCCCGCCGAAATAAAGAGCAAACCGGGAATGTAAACAAAAAGATTAAAATAAATAATAAAACAAACCCTTGAAAAAACGGAAAAGCTGTGATAAAATCATTTCAATATCGCAAAAACGCAGGGAACGGGAGAGTAAGTCCTTTTTATCGCATCAGAGAGAACGCGCCGCGGCTGAAAGCGTGTTCGGTGATTCGGGGGCCGAAGTTCACCCGGGAGCGGCGATGCTGAAAATCAAGTAGGCACCGACGGCTTGCCACACCGTTAACCGTGGTTCAAAGGTGTTTGCCCCTTTGCGGGCAAAAAAACGGGTGGTACCGCGGAGAATGTCTTCGTCCCAATGCAGGGGCGGGGGCTTTTTTATTTGTTAATCAATACTGTCATTGACAGGAGGAACAGAAATGATAGAAAAAACCGAAAACATCAAAAAATTGTTCGCGGAAAAAGCGGCGGCTGCAAAGCTCCCCGCTGACCTTGAACAGCTCAGAATCGAATTCCTCGGCAAAAAGGGTCTTATTGCCGACCTTATGAGCGAGCTCCGCAATGTTCCCAATGAGCAGAAGAAGGAATTCGGCCAGCACATCAATGAAATCAAGCAGAATATTGAGGCGGAAATCACAAAACGCACCGCCGAGCTCATCAAGGCGGAGGAGCTCAGAGCCGTTGAATCGGCTGAGAGCTATGATGAATCAATGCCTCTTGAACTCAATGCGGGCTCCTATCACCCCATTACCCTTGTTCAGCGCGAGGTTGAGGAGATTTTCCGCTCAATGGGCTTCACCGTTGAGGATTATGTTGAAATCACCGATGATTACAACTGTTTTGAGGCGCTCAACATTCCCAAGCACCACCCCGCGAGAGATATGCAGGACACCTATTATCTCAGCACCGGTCAGCTTCTTAAAACTCAGACCTCTGCGGCTCAGAATATGATTCTGAGAAAATATAAGGAATCACTTGAAGCGGGCAATCCGTTAAGAGCAATTTTCCCCGGCAGATGCTTCCGCAACGAGAAAATTGACGCCTGCCACGAAAATACCTTCTTCCAGATGGAGGGTATGATGGTGGATAAGGATATCTCAATTTCAAACCTTATCTATTTTATGAAAACAATGCTCTCCGAGGTTTTCCAGCAGGATGTTACCGTAAGGCTTCGCCCCGGCTTCTTCCCCTTTGTTGAACCCGGCTTTGAGCTTGATATTCAGTGCCTTATCTGCGGCGGCGAGGGCTGCCCCTCGTGCAAAAACAGCGGCTGGCTTGAGCTTTGCCCCTGCGGAATGATTCATCCCAATGTTCTTACCGCCGGTGGAATCGACCCCGAAAAATACACGGGCTTCGCTTTCGGCCTCGGTATGACAAGGCTCGCAATGATGAAATACGGCGTTAAGGATATAAGAGTTTTCAACAGCTGTTCTCTGAAAGCTCTTTCACAGTTCACCAACAAATCCTTCACCGTTCCCGAAGAAAGCAAGGAGGCATAAAATATGTTTGTTTCAACCAACTGGATTAAGGAATATGTTGATTTAACCGGGCTTGATGTTGAAAAGCTCATAAGCAGCTTCACCCTTGCCACCGCCGAGGTGGAGGAGATTATCCGCAAGGGCGATGATATTCAGAATGTTGTTGTCGGTCAGATTCTCACCGTTGAGGAGCACCCCGAAAACGCAAAATTCAAAAAGAACATTCACCTTCTCACCGTTGACGCGGGCGATAAAGTTGTAAATATAGTCTGCGGCGCTCCTAATGTCAGGGTGGGTATGAAAATCCCCCTTGCCCTTGCAGGCGGCAGAGTGCCCGGCGGCGAAATCAATCTTGCAAAGGTTTACGGCTATCAGTCGGAGGGCATGTGCTGCTCGGCGTTTGAGCTCGGCCTTTCGGATGACAAATCCGGCCTTATGGAGCTTGAGGCAGATGCACCCGTGGGTGCCGATATCAAATCGGTTTATCCCATTGACGATATAATTTTTGAGGTTGACAACAAATCCCTCACCAACCGCCCCGACCTTTGGGGTCACTACGGCATTGCCCGCGAGTTTGCGGCGCTCACCGGCAGGGAGTTAAAGCCCCTTGAGCTCGGCGCACTTGATTATGACGGCAGCGAAAAGATTGATGTCAAGGTTGGCAGAGAAGACCTTGTTTACAGGTATGCCTGCGTTAAGATGAGCAACATCAGCGTTAATGTCAGCCCCATTGCAATGCAGATAAGGCTCTATTACTGCGGGATGAGACCGATTAACCTTCTTGCCGATGTTACAAACTATATTATGCTTGAAATCGGTCAGCCCACCCATGCTTTTGACGCCAACAAGATTCAGAATATTGTTGTCACCACCCCCGACAAGGATATGAAGTTCACCACCCTTGACGGAGTTGAAAGAAATATTGACACCGACACCCTTATGATATGGAACGGTGAAACTCCCGTTGCCATTGCCGGAATAATGGGCGGCCTTGATTCCGAAATTGTGGGTACCACCGATTCCGTTGTGCTTGAATCTGCCAATTTCAGCGGCGTTTCGGTAAGAAAATCCGCCTCCCGTCTTAATCACAGAACAGATGCCTCCGCAAGGTATGAAAAAATGCTTGACCCCGAGCTTGTTGAGGTTGCCGTTGGCAGATTCATCAAGATTGTCAAATCGGTTGACCCGGGTGCCGCGGTTGCCTCCGTTCTCACCGATGAATATGTTGCCCGCTACCCCGAAATCACCGTTTCATTTGATAAGAATTATGTTGACCGCTACACCGGAATCGACATAAGCGAAGAAAGAATCCTCAAAACCCTCACCTCTCTCGGCTTCGGCGTGGAGCTTGAAGGCGGCATTTTCACGGTTAAAGTTCCCTCATGGCGCGCAACAAAGGATGTTACCATGAAGGCGGACATCATTGAAGAAATAACCAGAATTTACGGTTATGACAACTTTATGATTTCCACCACCAAAAGCCCGCTTAAGCCCGTTCGTGTTGAAAAGGGCAAGAATGAGGAAAATGAGGTTAAGGATATCCTTGTTCGCAAGTATTCATTCAACGAGGTTCACTCCTACATCTGGTGCGACGGCAAAAAATACAAAAAGCTCGGCATTGATGTTGAGGATAATGTTAAGGTTATCAACATTGAAAACCCCGACAACAGTACTCTTCGCAATTCAATGATTCCCACAATGCTTGTTGCCGTGAGCGAAAACAAGGATTACGCCGACAGCTACGGCATTTTTGAAATAGGCCGCGTTTCAAGCGGAATAGTTGACGGGCTCTGCAAAGAGGAAAAGCACCTCGGTGCCGTGCTTTACAGCAAAACCGCCGATGAAAAAACGGTTTATTTAAAGGCTGTTGAAATAGTTAACTGCCTTGACGCACTTATTAAGCAGAAGAGCGTTGACTATAAGAAAATCGAGGTTCGCCACAACTGGCAGCACCCGAAAAACACCGCTTCAATCAATATTGACGGCATTGAAGTGGGCGTTATCAACACCCTTTACCCCACCAACAGAACCAAGATTGATAAAAACGCCGCCGTTGCCTGCATAGAGATTAATATGGATGCCTTCAATTCGGTTAAGGCGGATTCATTAAAATTCTTTGAACCCTCCAACCGTCAGGCAACCTGGTATGACCTTTCACTTGTTGTTCCCGCCGGAATCAGATATTCCGATATGGAAAATGCGTGGAATTCGCTTAATCTCAGTGAGCTTGAGAGCGTTAAGGTTGTTGACACCTTTGAAAGGGATGGCGTAAAGAGCGTAACCGTGCGCTTCAATTTCTCCGCCCACGACCGCACGCTTGAAATGGAAGAGGTTCAGGGCTGGATTGATTCCGTGCTTAAAAACCTTGCTCAAACAGGCGTTACCATCAGGGCATAAATTATCCAAAAAAGATTTTTCCCAAAATGCTTGTTTTCTTTTGACCGTTGTTATATAATAGTCATATTACGGAGGTGGAACAGATGACTGATAAGACCATACAGTTTTCCTTAAAGGATGAAAACGAAACTGAAATGAAGCGTACCCTTCAGGCGATTTACGAAGCACTCAACGAAAAGGGCTACAATTCAATCAATCAGATAGTGGGCTATATTCTCTCAGAGGACCCCACCTATATCACCACTCACAACAACGCCCGCAGCCTTATCAGGCGCATTGACCGCGATGAGCTGCTTTCTGCAATGGTCAAATCCTATTTGGGAGTAACCAAATAATCTTTTTTAATTATTACTTACGGAGGAACCCCGATGGCAAAGAAAAATGATTTTTTAATGTATAAGGGCAGGCCGCTTGTACGCAACGGCAAAACCATATACTACGGCTATATGGATGAGCCCTATGTTCTCATTCTTCAAATAACCGGCACCCGCGATGTTAAAGGCGTTGAGGTTGCCGACAGAGTGGTTGTTCAGCTTGTGAGCACCGACCCCGATGTTCGCCCGAGAGATAAAATCGTCAAAAAGGCGGAGCGCCGCGGTCTTTACAACGCAATGGATATAGGTACCACCTGGCTTGAAAGAGAGCTCACCAAAACCAAATAATCAATACATAAGGAACGGAGCGGCAAACTCCGTTCTTTTTGTTTACAAAAAATACTTGAACTTACTTTAGTAAGGATTTATAATATATAAAATGAGAATCGGCTTGCGAAAGGTTTCTGATATGGATTATCCGGTTAGAAAAAGTAATCGCCTTAAAAACTATGACTATGCAAGTCCGGGGTATTATTTTGTCACAATATGTGCCTATAAGCACAAATGTATTTTTTCGCACATTACCGTAGGGCAGGGGCTTGCTCCTGCCGAAAACAAACTGACGGTATTCGGAAAGGCTGCTGAAAAACAGCTTCTTGATTTGGAAAAAAGATATAATTGCATCAGGATTGATAAATATGTCATTATGCCGAATCACATTCACGCATTGATTATTATTGAATCCAATGCGGCGGGAGCAAGCCCCCGCCCTACGCTTTCCGATGTCGTTTGCTCTTTTAAATCGTTAACAACAAATTGCTGTAAAAACATAAGAAAGATTGAACATATTTTTCAGAACTCCTATTACGACCATATTATCAGGGATGAATCGGACTATTTTGAAATTTGGGAGTACATTAATTCCAACCCTGAAAAATGGAGCGAAGACAGGTTCTGCAATACTAAAGGAGAAAAAAACAAATGACTGTTTTCGGTGCGGTTAACGCCCTTTGTGATTATGCTTTAAATAATAATCTGATTTTTGAAGAGGATGTTGTTTTTTCACGCAACCGTATTCTTTCAAGGCTCGGGCTTGACAGCTTTGAAAATGACGAATATGAAAGCGGAGCCTCCCTTGAATCAATTCTTAAAACACTGCTTGATTATGCCTGCAAAAACGGCCTTTGCGAAAACAGCGTGGTGTGCCGCGACCTTTTTGACACCGAGCTTATGGGGCTTCTCACCCCGCGCCCGTCAGAGGTTATCAGGGAATTTAACGCCGGATATGCCGTTTCACCCGAAAGTGCAACCGATTATTATTATCATTTAAGCCGAAAATCCGATTATATCAGAGAATATCGCATTAAAAACGATGTTAAATGGGTAACCGAAACACCCTACGGCGATATTGATATAACAATAAATCTTTCCAAGCCCGAAAAGGACCCGAAAGCCATTGCCGCCGCCCGCAGTATGAAACAAAGCGGCTACCCGAAATGCCAGCTTTGCCGCGAAAACGAAGGTTACTCCGGCAGGCTGAATCACCCGGCACGGCAGAATCACAGAATTATACCGATAACCGTTAATAATGAAAAGTGGTTTTTGCAGTATTCACCCTATGTTTATTACAATGAGCATTGTATAGTTTTCAATTCCGAACACACGCCGATGAAAATTGACAAGGCGGCGTTTGATAAGCTCTTTGATTTTGTAAAGCTTTTCCCCCATTATTTTGTGGGCTCCAACGCCGATTTGCCGATAGTGGGCGGTTCGATTCTGACCCACGAGCATTTTCAGGGCGGCAGATACACCTTTGCAATGGCAAGGGCAAAAATCGAAACGCCCTGCATTTTCAAAGGCTTTGAGGATGTTGAAGCCGGAATCGTAAAATGGCCGATGTCGGTGCTTCGCTTAAGGGGAAAGAATACCGGGCGCATAACCGAGCTCGGCGGCAGAATACTTGACTGCTGGCGCGGCTACAATGATGAAGAGGCTTTTATTATCAGCAAAACCCCCGACGGCGTGCCTCACAACGCGATTACCCCCATTGCACGCTGCGTTGACGGTGTTTTTGAGCTTGACCTTGTTTTAAGGAACAATATAACCACCACAGATTATCCCGACGGCTTCTATCATCCCCACCCGGAGTATCACCATATAAAGAAAGAAAACATCGGTTTAATTGAGGTTATGGGGCTTGCCGTGCTTCCGTCAAGGCTCAAAAAAGAGATGGAAGAGCTTAAAGGCGCAATGCTCTCCGGCGAGGATATTACAAAAATCGAACCGATAGCAAAGCACGCCGAATGGGCCGCGCAAATCCTTGAAAAATATACCGTTTCGCCTGAGAACATTGACGGCATTATCGAAGATGAAATCGGTAAGGTTTTTGCCGCCATTCTTGAGCAATGCGGTGTGTTTGAAAGAACCGAAAAGGGCAAAGAGCAATTTATGCGCTTTGTTGATGAAGTTAACAAAGGAGTTTGAAGATGAAAAAATTTGTTTCTATGATTCTTGCCGCCGGTCTTGTGCTGTCGCTCGGCAGCTGCGCCGTGAGCAAGGGGCCTTTGGCAGACCCTGCATACAGCAAGGTTAATTATGAAAGCACCAACAAAGATTCATCCAAAGTCAGCACCACAAAGGCTGCCGAAAGTGCGGTTCAGATTTTCACAAAGGGCTGGGGCTTCATTCAGAACACGGTTGCCGCCGAAGAGAATGAAGAGGTAAAATACACCTTCCTTGATTTTGACGGTGACGGTGTGCCGGAGCTTGTTGCCTGCAAAAAGGATAAAAACCACTATTTCAAGGCCGATGTAAGGGCAAATCAGGTGCTCTATCTTGAAACCGATGCGGAAAGCGAATATGTTCCCAACTGGGCAAGCACCGAAAATCATGTTAGATTGCTGAAAAATCTTGAAACACAGAATAATGTATATTTCGTTTGTGATGAAAAGAACGGCAACAATATTGCCTACACAAACTATTTTGTGTTTGTCGGCTATGAGGACGGCAAATTCTCTCTTAATCCCATTTTCAAAATCATTCACGGGCGCGATGAAGACGGCAACGATGTTGCTACCGACCACTTCATTTTCCAGGAGTGGGGCTTTGAACCCTTTGACAAGGAGTATTATGAGGAAACTCTCAGCAAGCTTGACCGTGATTTTACCGACCTTAATCTTAAATATGCCATTTTCTCTTCAAAGGACTTTGACCCGGAGAATCTGACCGAGCTCACCGATACAATTCAGAAATCCTACGAAGCATTCCGTATGGGATAACTTGAATTTGCAAACAAAGTCGGAGGCCAAGCGGTCTTTGGAGGTCAA
>JAZUJM010000175.1:0-5713 GCA_045642785.1 Acutalibacteraceae bacterium
GGCCTCCGACTTGGTGTCGGTATGGCGGTTACGGTTGCGGGCGTGTGCCCGGGCAGTGCGGCGCAGAAGAAAAAAATAAGCGCGGGCGATATTCTTGAATCAATAAACGGCAACGCCGTTACCGATGTGCTCGATTACCGCTTTTATATGAATGATGAAAAGCTCTGCCTTGAGCTGACAACGGCAAAGGGCAGGCGGCGAAAGGTTAAAATCCGCAAGGCGGAGGATGAAGATATCGGTCTGCAGTTTGAAACCTATCTTATGGACAAACAGCGCTGCTGCAAAAACAAATGTGTTTTCTGCTTTATTGACCAGCTCCCGTCCGGGCTTCGTGAAAGCCTCTATTTCAAGGATGACGATTCACGCCTTTCGTTCCTTTTCGGCAACTATATAACAATGACCAATCTGACCCCGGAAGAGGTTGAACGCATAATAAAAATGCACATCAGCCCCGTCAATGTTTCGGTTCACACAATGAATCCGGAACTCAGGGTGAAGATGATGAAAAATCCTAACGCGGCGTCATCCCTTGCCTATCTTGAACGCTTTGCCGCGGCAGGTATAACGCTTAACACTCAGCTTGTCCTTTGCCCCGGCATCAATGACGGCGCCGAGCTTGATTTCAGCTTAAAGCAGCTTTCAAAGCTTTACCCGGCTGTTCAGAGCATAGCCGCCGTTCCCGTGGGGCTCACCTGCCACCGTGATGGGCTGGCGCAGCTTCGGGGCTTCACCGCTTCGGAGGCTGCCGCTGTTATTGATACCGTTGATTCCTTTAACCGTGACTTTTCCGCCTGCGGCGGAGCACCGATTGCCTATGCCGCCGATGAATTTTTCATTAAAGCGGGGCGTGAAATGCCGGGTGAGGATTATTACGGCGATTATCCTCAGCTTGAAAACGGAGTGGGGCTGTGGAGCCTGCTGAAATCCGAGTTCCTTGAGGCACTTGCAGATGAAAAGGAATCGGCTTCATTTTCGGGCAGAGAGGTTACCTGTGTAACGGGTGAAGCGGCTTTCCCGCTGATAAGCTCACTTGCCCGTGCGGCGTGTGAAAAATTCAGCGGCCTGAATATAAAAGTAATCAAGGCGAAAAACAAACTCTTCGGCGAAAGCGTTACCGTTGCGGGTCTTCTTTGCGGGCGGGATTTGGCTGATGCCGTTCGCGGTGAAGCGATTGGCTCAAAGCTGCTGCTGCCCGGCGTTACTCTTAAGCGCTGCGAGGATGTTTTTCTTGACGATATGACCCCGGAGCAGCTCGGGCGCGAGCTCGGGATGAGAGTTGTGCCCGTTGATAATGACGGCTTCGCTCTTCTTCGGGAAATGCTTTATGATTGAAACAGGAGGGAAAAAATGAATTCTGTTGTTGCAATAGTGGGCAGGCCGAATGTCGGCAAATCCACTCTTTTCAATAAGCTCACCGGTGAGCGCACCGCGATTGTTGACGATACCCCCGGTGTTACAAGGGACCGTATTTACGGCGAATGTGAATGGTGCGGCAAAAGCTTTATGCTCATTGATACCGGCGGAATAGAGCCGTATTCTGATGATATAATCCTTTCACAGATGAGGCGTCAGGCCGAGCTTGCCATTGATTCGGCAAATGTTATCGTGCTTGTCACCGACCTGCGCTCCGGCGTTGTTGCCACCGATATGGATGTTGCCGCCATGCTTCAGAAAAGCGGCAAGCCGATAGTTCTCTGCGTTAACAAGTGCGACACTGTCGGCGAGCTTCCGGCAGATTTTTATGAGTTTTACAATCTCGGCCTCGGCGACCCAATCGCCGTTTCCTCGGTTCACGGCCTCGGCACGGGCGACCTGCTTGATGAGGTTTGCCGCTATCTTCCCGAGGAAGAGGAGCAGGAAGAGGAAAAGCAGCACATCAAGGTTGCCGTTATCGGCAAGCCGAATGTCGGCAAATCCTCACTTGTCAACGCCGTTCTCGGCGAAGACAGAATGATTGTTTCCGATATTGCGGGCACAACCAGAGATGCCACGGATTCCTATGTTGAAAATGAATTCGGCAAGTTTGTGTTTATTGATACCGCGGGCCTTCGCCGCAAGAGCAGGGTCTACGACCAGATTGAAAAATATTCCGTTATCCGTGCAAAAATGGCGGTGGAAAGAGCCGATGTGTGCGTTATTATGATTGACGGCGTTGAGGGCTTCACCGAGCAGGATTCCAAGGTTGCGGGCATAGCCCACGAAATGGGCAAGGGCTGCATTATCGCGGTTAACAAATGGGATATTGTTGAAAAAGACGGCAAAACAATGGACAGTATGCGTAAAAAGCTGATGAACGATTTTTCGTTTATGAGCTATGCGCCGATAATTTTTATCTCCGCCAAGGAGGGGATAAGGCTTGACCGCCTGTTTGAGCTTATCAAGTTTGTTGATGAGCAGAACGCCATGAGAATTTCCACCGGCAAGCTCAATGAGGTGCTTGCCGATGCCACCGCAAGGGTTCAGCCGCCCACAGATAAGGGCAAAAGGCTCAAAATCTTCTATGTTACTCAGGCTTCCACAAGGCCGCCAACATTCGTTTACTTTGTCAACAACGCCGAGCTTTTCCATTACAGCTACCAGCGCTATCTTGATAATCAGATAAGAGGAGTTTTCGGCCTTGAAGGTACCCCCACAAGAATCATAATCAGGGAAAGGAACAGTAAATCCAAATGATTGTTCTCGGAATCGACCCCGGCTATGCGATAGTCGGCTACGGCGTGATTGAGTATAAAAGCAATCACTTCCGTATGCTTGATTACGGGGCAATAACCACCGATGCAAAAACTCCGTTCCTTGACCGCCTGGAGCATATTTTTGATGAGGCCATGGCGCTGATGGACCGCTGCCACCCGGATGCCATGAGTATTGAAAAGCTTTATTTCAACACCAACCAGACCACCGCCATTGATGTTGCTCAGGCGAGGGGAGCGCTTATGCTTGCGGCAAAAAAGCATAAGCTTGAAATCGGCGAATACACACCCCTTCAGGTCAAGCAGAGCGTTGTGGGTTACGGCAGGGCGGAGAAAAAGCAGGTGCAGGAAATGACAAGGATAATGCTCGGCCTTGAAAAGATTCCGAAACCCGATGATGCGGCGGATGCCCTTGCAATGGCAATCTGCCATTGCCATTCAAGCGGCTCAATAATGACTGCTTACAATAAACTTATGAAATAAGGTGCTGAAATGTTTTACAGCCTTACCGGTAAAATAGTGATGAAGTCAACCTCCTCGGTCGCACTTGAGTGCGGCGGAGTTGCCTTCCTTATGCAAACCACGCTTACCACCCTTTCAAAGCTCCCGGAGCAGGGTTCAACCGCCACGCTTTACACCCACCTTTCGGTAAGAGAGGATGCTTTGGAGCTTTTCGGCTTTGCCGATAAAAACGAGCTTGACTGCTTTAAACTGCTTATTACGGTCTCGGGTGTCGGCCCCAAGGCCGCCGCTTCCATTCTTTCGGCTCTTTCGCCGGATAAGCTTGCGGTTGCGGTTGCGGGCGGTGACGCCAAGGCAATAACCGCCGCTCAGGGTGTCGGCTCCAAAATAGCTCAGCGCGTTGTGCTTGAATTAAGCGGCAAGCTTGATGCCTTTGCCTCCGATTCCAAAACCTTGGGCAATATTGCCGCGGCAAAGAAATCAACCGTCAGCTATGCAGGCGAAGAGGCGGTTGAGGCGCTTGTTCAGCTTGGCTATTCACGCTCCGAGGCAAGCGTTGCCGTGGGCAAGCTTGACCCCGACCTTTCAACCAATGAGCTTATTCGCCGTGCGCTTGCAGGCCTTGCAAAGCAGCTTTGATAACGGAGGGCGATTTTAATGGAAATGGATTATGAAAACCGTCTTATGGATGCCCAGTATGTGGGCAGCGAAGACGAGGATATAGAGGTTTCTCTTCGCCCGAGGGTGCTTGAGGAATACATAGGCCAGGAAAAGGCGAAAGAGAATCTTTCGGTTTATATTGAAGCTGCAAGAAACAGATGTGAGCCGCTTGACCATGTGCTGCTCTACGGCCCTCCCGGCCTCGGCAAAACCACGCTTGCGGGCATCATCGCCAACGAAATGGGCGTTAATTTTCGCGTAACAAGCGGCCCCGCAATCGAAAAGCCGGGCGACCTTGCGGCGCTGCTCACCAATCTTGGCGAGGGCGATGTGCTCTTTATTGATGAAATCCACCGCCTTTCACGCTCGGTTGAAGAGGTGCTTTACCCCGCCATGGAGGATAACGCCCTTGATATAATAATCGGCAAGGGCCCTTCGGCGCGCTCCATTCGCCTTGACCTTCACAAGTTCACCCTTGTCGGCGCAACCACAAGGGCGGGGCAGTTAAGTTCCCCTTTGCGTGACCGCTTCGGCGTGATTCTGAGGCTTGAAATGTACACCCCCGAGGAGCTTTCACGAATCGTCAAGCGCTCGGCGGGAATTCTCGGTGTTCAGATAGACCCGGAGGGTGCTCTGGAGATTGCCTCCCGTTCAAGGGGTACACCGAGAATTGCAAACCGCCTTTTAAGAAGGGCAAGGGATTATGCTGAGGTCAAATGTGACGGAATAATCACCAAAGAGGCCGCTTCTCTGGCTTTGCAGAAAATGGAGATTGATTCCCTCGGCCTTGATAATATAGACCGCCTTATTTTAACAACGATGATTAAGCACTATAACGGCGGCCCCGTCGGCCTTGAAACGCTTGCGGCGGTGATAGGCGAGGAGTCCGTGACAATAGAGGATGTTTATGAACCCTATCTTATGCAGCTCGGTTTTCTTGCAAGAACGCCGAGGGGCAGGGTGGTTACCCCGGCAGGCTATCAGCATGTCGGAATACCGATGCCCGGCCAGCAGAGATTCGGAGTTTAACAAGGGGAAATAATTATGAGAATTGCAGACGGATGGAAGGATTACGAGCTCATTGACTGCTCCGACGGCGAAAGGCTTGAAAGGTGGGGCGATGTGGTTCTTATCCGACCCGACCCGCAGGTTATCTGGAAAACCCCGAAAAAAAACAAGCTTTGGTTCAACGCCAACGCCACCTATAACCGCTCAAACACCGGCGGCGGAAGCTGGAAGATAAATTCAACCCTGCCGGATGTGTGGCAGGTGGGCTACGGAAAGCTTGATTTCAATATAAAAACAATGGGCTTTAAGCACACGGGGCTTTTCCCGGAGCAGGCGGTCAACTGGGATTTTACTGCCGATATAATCAAAAAAGCGGGCAGACCGCTTAAGGTGCTTAACCTTTTCGCCTACACGGGCGGTGCAACCGTTGCCGCGCTTGCGGCAGGCGCCTCCGTTACCCATGTTGATGCCTCAAAGGGTATGGTGCTTTGGGCAAAGGAAAACGCCGCGGCCTGCGGGCTTGCGGAGCGCCCTGTTCGCTGGCTTGTTGATGACTGCATAAAGTTTGTGCAAAAAGAGATAAGGCGCGGGAATACCTACGATATAATTATAATGGACCCGCCCTCATACGGCAGAGGCCCCGGCGGCGAGGTGTGGAAGCTTGAAAACGAGGTTTACGGGTTTGTTGACCTGTGCACCGGGCTTTTGAACGACCAATCGCTTATGGTACTTATCAATTCCTACACCACCGGCCTTTCCCCCTCCGTTATGGAGTATATACTCGGCGAAACGGTTCAGAAAAAGTTCGGCGGAAGCACCGAAAGCGATGAAATCGGCCTTCCCGTTTCGTCAAAGCCCGGCAGGAAGTCGGAGGCCAAGCGGTCTTAGGAAGA
>JAZUJM010000176.1:0-12974 GCA_045642785.1 Acutalibacteraceae bacterium
CATAGATGATAAACACCGAAACAATGACGATTATCAGAAGAATCACAGAGGCAAAGCCGCCGAGCGACAGAATCACATTGTTATTTTTGATAATAAGCGAATAAGAGAAAAGCTCTTCGTTATTGCCGTAGGCGTTTGCGCCCGAATCCGTGCCGAGCTTTTCCATTTTTTCCCACACCGAGTTGTCAAGCTTTTTGAAGCGAACGACCGTGGTAACACATTCCGCCTCATTCGCCGTTTTCTCATCAAGCCCCGCAAAAAAGCCGTTGGTGTCGGTTTCATAAACCTCACTTCCGGTAAAGCCGGTTATTCTGAATGCTCTTGTTTCGGCACCCGGTGCGGCATCCGGAGGCAGAGTTACCGTGTCGCCGATTTTATAATCAAGCCTGTTTTTTTCGGCATATTTTTTAAACACAAGCAGCTCTTCGCCGTTTTTCGGCAGCCGTCCCTCACTTAAGTTTATATTTCTGAGTTCAAAATAATTTTCATCACAGGCCTCAACGGTAAAATCATCATCCTTACCGGGACCGATTCTGATTTCCGCCTCCCTGCCGGCAAGCTCGATTTCATCGCTGTAATCAAACACGGCATAGCTTTCGGAATAGTTATCATTTTTATAATAGGCGTGCCAGTTGCCGTCAACCGCCAAAGTAACATCCTTAAAATAATCAATGAATGAAATTGCGCTTGTGAAAACCGCCGTTACCATAGCCACCGAAACGATGATTGACATAACGGTGAGCACGCTTCTTTTTTTGTGGCTTTTTATGTGCCGCAGGGTGAGAGTGTTGACGATATTCATTTTCTTACCTCACCTCGTCCCTTGTTATCCTGCCGTCTTCAATGGCTATCACCCTGTCGGCAGAGAGCGCGATTTTTTCATCGTGAGTAATGATAATTACGGTCTGATTAAATTCCCTGTTAAACTTTCTGAGCAGCGAAATTATTTCGCGGCTGTTTTCGCTGTCCAGATTTCCCGTGGGTTCATCTGCAAGCACGATGGCGGGGTTATTGATAAGCGCCCTGCCGATTGATACCCTTTGCTGCTGGCCGCCCGAAAGCTGATTGGGCAAATGCCCGAGCCGGTGGCTGAGCCCGAGCTTTTCAACAAGCGAGGCAAGCTGCTCGGGGTTCGGCTTTCTGCCGTCAAGAAGCAGAGGCAGGGTTATGTTTTCTTCAACCGTCAGAATCGGGATAAGGTTATAAAACTGATAAACAAGGCCTATCTGTCTGCGGCGGAAAATCGCAAGCGCCGTTTCATCAAGCATTGAAATATTGGTGCCGTTGATGATTACATTGCCCTTTGTTGCGCTGTCCACGCCGCCGAGGATGTGGAGAAGAGTTGATTTGCCGGAGCCGGAGGGGCCCACTATCGCCACAAATTCGCCCTGCTTAACGGTAAAGGATACATCATCGAGCGCCTTCACCTGAGTTTCACCCATTCCGTAAATTTTGGAAAGGTTTTCGATTTCGAGAATATTCATGCTGTTTCTCCTTTGCTGTATTTTGCAGGGCCATTTTAGCATTGCTGTATTACTTTGCGGTGACTTTCATATAACAGTTTTGTCACACAACGGTTTTGTAGAATTTGAAAATGAAAGAGGTTCCCCTGCCCGGAGCACTCTCTGCCTCGATTTTTGCCCCCTGCTTGAGCATTATCTCTTTTGCAAGGGCAAGGCCTATGCCGACACTGTCGGAGGATTTGTTTTTTCCGCGGTAAAAGCGCTCAAAAATGTGCGGAAGCTCATCCTCCGGTATTCCGCAGCCGTTATCCGAAATAACAAGTTCATTATAGATGGTGCTGCAGCTTGTGGAAAAGGATATAACACCTCCGCTTTCGGTGTGCTCAATGCAGTTTTTGATTACATTCTGCACCGCCTCGGCGCACCAGTTAAGGTCGCCGGTAAAGGTGAAGGCTTCATCCCTGCGCAGGATTTCAATATTTTTAAGCTCCAATGTAAGCGCAAACGGCTTTAAGCTTTCATCAATAACGCTCTTTATATCCGTCTGAGCTTTTGCCATTTCCGCCGTTCCGGCGTCAAGCTTCGCAATCTTCAAAAGGTTTTGAATAAGCCACCCCATTTTGCGAAGCTGAGTGTCCATTATCCCCACATATTCGGCACTTCTCTCTCCGTCTTTTTCCTCCTTAAGCAAGTCGGTCATAACCACCATTGAGGTGAGCGGAGTTTTTAGCTGGTGAGAAATATCGGTCAGCGAATCGGCAAGAAAAAGCTTCTCTTTCGAAAGCTCTTCATTGCAGCATTTGAGCATAACAACAACCTTGTAAATGTTGTTTTTAAGCACCGACAGTTCACCCTCGGCGTTATCGCTTATATCAAGCTCATAATTGCCGGAGCACACAAGGTCAAGATAATCATTGAGCCGGTTAACCTTGTTTTTTCTTTTTGTTTCGCAAACGGCAAATGCCGCGCCGGAGAGAATCCCCGCCGCAAGGCACACAAAAAGCGCGCGCAGGTCAATGATTGCGGCTGCAACGCAGGCGGCGGCGTTAACCAATGTAAAAATTATGATAAAAACTCTTGTTTCGGCACTTCTCATTTCATTATGTACCCCATACCCCTAACGGTTTTAATAAGCTTCGGGTCATCGGCGTTTTCCTCGATTTTATCCCTCAGCCTTTTGATATAAACGGTAAGCGTGTTGTCATTTACAAAATCGCCGTCAACATCCCAGATTTCCTCCAACAGTTTCCTGCGCGAAAGCACAATGCCCCTGTTGTTGAGGAAAATGAGCAAAAGGCGGTATTCCATAGCCGTTAAAATTATCTCCTCACCGTTTACCGTAACCTTTGCTTCGTTTGTGTTGACCGTCATATTGCCTATCACTATTCTGCCGTCAGCTTCATCCTTTGAATAGCGGCGAAGCACGCTTCTTATTCTCGCGGTAAGCTCCCTTATTCTGAACGGCTTTGTGATATAGTCATCTGCCCCGAGCTCAAGGCCGAGCACAACATTTATCTCATCATCAAACGCGGTTAAAAAGATGACCGGCAAGTCGCCCTTTGCCTTTATCCGGCGGCAAACATCATATCCGCTGCCGTCGGGCAAGGTGAGGTCAAGAATATAAAGGTCAAAATCACGGCTGTCCACCGCCGCATTTGCCTGTGCCACGGTTTTGGCAATCTCAACCTCATACCCCTCATTGCCCAGGGAATAGCAGAGGCCTATGCCTATTGCCTCATCATCCTCTAAAATCAGAATTTTCATCAGTATCACCCCATTTGATTCTAACACAAATCGAAGCGGCGTTCCATTACAATTTTGTCACATAAGTTTTTTGCAATTTGTACGATTTTTTAATTGAGCCAAACCTTTCTCTTGTTATTTTAAACAACATATGATATTATATATTTTATCTATGGCACTATGGCATATTACTTTTTAAGGAGTTCAGTATGAAATCACCTGTTTTTAAAGTCACCTACCTTATCGGCGGAAGAACCGTTGAGGTTACCGGCGCAGAAAATGAGCACTTCAGAATCGACTGCGAAATTACCGATTCCGCAATTAAAGGCAAAATAACCTCAAAGGCAAAAATCGGCCTTAAGGAGGTTGCCGTTCGCTTTGACCACGATTTTAAAGCCGGCGATAAATTCTTCGGCAACGGCTATCAGGCATGGACCACCTCACGCGAATATGTCCGCTCCGAGCAGATGAGGGATATCACTCCCCTTGCGGTTGCTCAACCCCTCAAGGAGCTTGCGGGAATATCGGCAGATAACAGATTTGTCAGCTGCCCGAAAAATCCCGGCGAATTTTACAGCCATTGCTACACCTACATAAAAAGCGGCGAAGAGCTTTTGTTTATCGGCTCACTTACCGAAAGGCAGGGCTTCACGGTTATTTATGCCGATATGAACGCCGACACCGTAACCGTTTCAAAGGATGTTGAGGGCGTTACCCTTGACTGTGCCGGATATGACCTTTTCGATGTTGCGATTTTAAGGGGCGGCTATGATGAGGTCTTTGACGAATACTTTAAGCTTATGGGCATCGGCAAGCCCCGCATTGACCACATGAGCGGCTACACATCATGGTACAACTATTTTCAGAAGATTGACGAAAAAATCATTCTGCGCGACTTAAACGCCCTTGATAAGGTCAAAGACAGCGTTTCGATTTTCCAGGTTGATGACGGCTATGAAACCTATGTCGGCGACTGGCTTGACAGGAATATGAAAAAATTCCCCCTCGGTATGAAGAGAATCGCCGATGAAATCCATGCCAAGGGCTATATGGCGGGCATCTGGCTTGCACCGTTCAACCTTCAAAGAACCTCGCGCACCTACCGTGAGCACCCCGACTGGGTAATTAAGGATAAAAAGGGCAGACCCCTGCTCGGCGTTGCAGGCTGGGGCGGAGCCTTCACAATGGATATGTACAACCCCGAGGCAAGGGAATATATGAGGCATTTCTTTGATGTTATTCTCAACAACTGGGGCTATGATATGGTAAAGCTCGACTTCCTTTACAGCCAGTGTATGTTCCCGAGAAACGGCAAATCAAGGGGCACCATAATGTGCGAGGCAATGGAATTTTTGCGCGAGTGCTGCGGGGATAAATTCATCCTCGGCTGCGGTGTGCCCCACGGCGCGGCCTTCGGCTATGTTGACGCCTGCCGCATAAGCTGCGATGTTGATTTGAAATTTGCCGGCAAATTCTATAACGCCATGCACATAAACAATGAGATTCCCTCGGCAAAGAACGCCATTACAAACGCAGTTTTCCGCCGCCACCTTGACGGCAGAGCCTTCTGCAACGACCCGGATGTTTTCTTCCTGCGCTATTCCAATTTAACCTTTACCATGGAGCAGAAGCTTCTGCTTGCGGGAATAAACCACATTTTCGGCAATGTTCTTTTCGTTTCCGACAATGCGGAGGAATATACCGCAGGCGATGAAAAGGTGCTCACCACGGTTTTCGGCAAAAGCGATTACAAGGTGCTTTCGGCTGATTCCGACCTTGACGGCAATTTCACCGTTAAGCTCACAAAAGACGGCGAGCAGAAAACCCTCAGCTTTAACCTTGAAACCGGCAAAAGCAACATTTCGGAAATTCTCGGCTTCCCCGCTTATTAAAGCGCACAACGCACCCATTGCTTAAAATCCCCGAAAGGAGAAATATAAAAATGGATGAAGAAAAGAAAGTCAGCAGTGAAAAGCTGCTTTATGACCCGATGTTTGCCCAAAAAGCCGTGCTTGACTGGACCGACAGCGAAAAGGGCGGAATATTCGGAAAATCAATCGTTAAGAAAACCCTGTTCATTGTGTTTTTGCTTGCCGCTATCGCCGGAGCGCTGTTCTTCAGCTTTTCCAGCATAAGCAAGTCAAAATACAAGTTCGAGCAGCTTGACAGCGGTTACAAGCTTGCCGAATTCAGCGGTCAGAAGGCCGACACCGTTCTTCGCATTGATTATGTGAGGGATGAAAACGACAAGCCCGACCTGTCAAAGCCCGTTACCGATGTTCGCCAATACACCGTTACCGGCAACGATGTTATTCAGTTCATTTTCATCGGCAAGGATGTTATAAACATCGAAAAAACCGCGTTTTATTACTGCACCTCGCTGTGCGCGATTTTTGTTGATGAGGCAAACGAAAATTACACATCGGTTGACGGCATCCTGTACAAAAAGGAAAACGGCACAATAACCGAAGCGGTTCTCTGCCCGCAGAAATACACAAGATACAAGCTTGCCCTTGCAGACGGTCTCACCGCCCCCTCAACCGCGGAGGATGCTGAAAAGCTTGCCGCCGCGCTTTCGGATGAAGAAAAAATCACGGCGTTTGACGAAATCGCCGCAAGCGAAGAAAACACGGTGGGCGCTTCAATCACAATCCCCTCAACCGTTAAAAAGATAGGTCAGCTCTGCTTTGCCTACTGCGACGGATTTAAAGAAATCAAGATTCCCGAGAGCGTTACCGAAATTGAAACCATGGCATTTTTCGGCTGCAGCGCTCTTAAGGAAATCAACCTTCCCGATTCAATTGAAATCATCGGCTCCGATGCTTTCAGCAAATGCAAAAATGTTGAATCTCTCTTTATCCCCGGCAATATCAAATCAATCGGCCACCACGCCTTCTGGAACTGCGAAAACATTGAAAATGTCAGCACCGCCCTTTCAAGCTTTGACGGTGTTGAAACCGGCCAGCACTGGCTGCCGCAATACAGAAAGGTGCTTATGAAAGACCGCGATGTTACTTTCAATGCAGAAAGGGGGATAAAATAATATGTCAAAAGCAAAAGCTTTCTTCGCCGATGTTAAGGAGCATTGGAGCACGCCCGACAGTGCAAACGGAAAATATGTTTCCTACAAGGAATACGCTCAGATTTTCGGCGGCGTTGCCTTCAACTACGGTGCACAGTCAGCTCTTGATAACAAATATGTCGGCTTTGCCTCCGCCTGCTTCCTTATAATGTACCATTACCGCCTGCCCTATCTGGCGTTTTCGGTAATCACCCTTATCGGTCTTCCGCTTGGCTATCTGTGGAATATTCTTGAATGGATAATCAACGACAACCTCGGCTACCTGGGCAAAAAGCGTGAAAGGCGCTTTGTGGGCATCTACGGCGCAGCCATGGTCATCGGCCTTGCGCTCATAGTTTTTGACTTCTCTTCACTTTTCTCCCCCTCAAACCCCATTATCAGCTGGATGAACAGCCTTTCGGGAATAACCGCAAAGAGCTTTTTCAAGATTTTCGGTGTTCAGGTTTTCACCAACAGCTTCAAGGGCGTAAGAGGTATTTTCTGGCGCAAGAAGCTTATCCCGAAATACGGCAGATTCAAATACACCCTTTACTCCGATGTTATTCAGAAATGTATCTTCCTTTTCCTGCTCGGCTGGCTGCCCATTTACAATGTAAAGAGCATGGACACAAGGCTTTGGATGGCATACCTGCTCTTCTCCCTTTTCGGAGTGTATGATTTCTCACGAAAGATTGAAAACTGCTGTGACCTTATCAGCCCGAACTCGGCAGAGCGCATATGGATAAGAGCCTACCCCGTAAAGCTGAGCCATCTGCTCAAAAACATATTTGATGCCATTATCCCCGTGTGTGCCGCCGCCTCATTTATCGGCGGATTTGAAAGCATTAATTTTTACAAATTCGTGCTTCCCGTTGTATTTATCCCCACGGCACTTGCGACCCTGTTCTTTGCCAACAGAATAACCGAAAGAATACCTCAGCCGCCCATTGAAAAGCACCAGGAAATTCCCTTCTGGTACGGTGCAAAAGAGGTTATTCACAATAAATACCTGTGGATAAACACATTAACAAGCCTTATCGACTCGCTCGGCAACGGCATGCTTGATATCTCCACATTTATCTTCCTTTACACCATGCGTTTCAGCGGGCTTGAATATTCACTTATCACAACGCTTTATGCTTTCCGCGGTACAATCCCCACATTTTTCGCCCCCTATTTTATAAAGCGTTTTCCTTACAAAAAGCTGAAACTCTTTGAAATCGGCGCAAGCGGTCTGCAAAGGCTGTTATGGATACTTACTCTGCTCTGCTTCGGCAAAAATCTGATGCTGTGCGGTTGGCTGATGTTCATTGCCGTGTTTGTGTGTGCCTTTGCTTCAACGCCCTCAAGCGTTGCAAGCGACGATATGAAGATAAGAATAGGCGATTATCAGATGTACCGCTCCGGCGAGCGTCTTACCTCTTTCCAGGGTGTTTTCAACTGGTTCACCAGCCCCATCACCACCCTTGTCGGTCTTCTTATTCCCCTGCTTCTTCTTAAAAACGGCTTCAACAATCAGTATGATATTCTCTTCCTTGATTCCGCAAGGAATGCGATTTTGATTGTGCCCCTTATCATTGACCTTATCGGCTACATCTTTATGCTTATTCCTCCGCTTTTCTGGGATTACAACATTCCTCAGCACGAGTATGTTATTGAAGTTCTCAAGCAGCGCGAAAAGCTTGCAAACGAGGGCATACTTCCCTCAAACTATGAGGGCGGGCTTGACTTTGCCGAGCCGGGCGAAATCAAAAACGGCATACCCGTAAATGCAGAAGAAATACTTAATGAGCTGAAAGAAAAAGCCGCCGTTGAGGCCGCTGCCGCAGAGGCAATCAGCGAATAAAACTCCCACCCAAATAAAAAGCACGGGACTGTTCGGAAAGGCGAACAGTCCCGTGTTTTTTACATTTACAAAGCCTTTAATACTTCAAGCAGATAATCCCACACCCTGTTTACCGAATCAACCGAGAGCTTTTCGCCCGGGGTGTGGATATCAACAATATCCGGCCCTGCCGAAACACAGTCAAGCCCGTCAATCGCGCCGCAGAAAATGCCGCATTCAAGCCCGGCGTGCACCACGGTAACATTGCACTCACGCCCGAAAACAGCGGGATAAATCTTTTTCATCGTTTCGCGCAGGGATGAATTTTCATTGTATTCCCAAGCAGGGGAAACACTGCCGATTTCAAACTCAGCGCCGTAAATTCCGGCAATGGTTTCAAGCTGTTTAACAAGCTCGTCGCGCCTTTTATTCTTAAGGCTTCTGACAAGAAAACCGAATCGAACGCGATTGCCCGCCGTGGCGGTTATGCCGAGGTTAAGTGAGGTTTCAACAAGCTCCGGCATTTCCTCACTCATTGCAACAACTCCGCTCGGCAGTTCACAAAGCAGGCCGATTATTTTTGCGGTGGAGGAGGCATTGAATGCCCTGCCGCCGCCCTCCCGCTCTTCAAGCGTAAGGGTGAAGCCCGGGTCGGTGAGTGAAAGCATTATGCCGAGCTTTTTGCGCCATTCATCCACGGTTTTGTTAAGGTCGCGCTCGTCGGTGAGAAGATAAAAATCACACTTGCTTTCGCGTGTTATTGCGTTATCCATTGTTCCGCCGTTAACGGATTCTATCATCAGCTCCTCATTTTCGGCAATCGCCCCGAGCACCTTGCCGAGCACCTTTGAGGCGTTGGCATAGCCCTTGTGAATCTCCGCCCCGGAGTGGCCGCCGTGAAGCCCGCTCACCTTTAATTTAAACGGCTTGCCGGAGGCGGGTATTGTTTTGCCGTCAAGCAGAACATCAACCCTTGCGCTGCCGGCACAGCCCGCCCAAAGCGTTCTTTCATCCTCCGAATCAAGGTTTATCATCCTTTTGCCCTTCAGGGCAGAACAGTCAAGCCCCTTTGCGCCGCCCATTCCGGTTTCTTCATCAACCGTAAAAACAACTTCAAGCGGCGGATGGCTTATATCTTCGCTTTCAAGCAGGGCCATACACATGGCAACGGCAATTCCGTCATCACCGCCGAGGGTGGTTCCGTTTGCCCACACCCATTCGCCGTCGGTCTTAAGTTCAAGCGGGCTGTTTTCAAAATCAAAGGTGCTGTTTTCGGCCTTTTCCCACACCATATCCGTGTGCCCCTGCAAAATAACGGGTTCTTCGTTTTCGCGCCCGGCGGAACCGTTTTTGAAAATCACCACATTGCCCGTTTTATCGCTTAAATACCGAAACCCTCTTTTTTCGGCAAAATCAACACAGAATTCGGTTATTTTTTCCGTTTTGCCGGAGCCTCTGGGCACCGCGCTTATCTTTTCAAAATATTCAAAAACCTTTTGGGGCTTAAGCCCGTTCAAAACGCTCATTGTATAATCCCCCGATTACTTTATAAGATTGCTTATGAAAATTTCAAGGCCTATGCCTATAAGAATTACTCCGCCGAAAATCGAAGCCTTGCCCGCAAGCTTTGTGCCGAATTTTTTCCCGATGGCAAGGCCGGCAATACATATAACAAAGGTTACGGCGGCAATAATCAGCGCCGCGGCAACCGCAAAGGCAGTTGAATAATCGGCAATGGTGAAGCCCACCGAAAGTGCATCAATGGATGTGGCAACGCCCTGCACAAGCAGCTCACCCACACCCACCGAGGATTTTCCCTGCTCCGCTTCGCCTTTGCTCTTTATACCCTCAACAAGCATTTTGCCGCCGATAAAGCCGAGCAGCGCAAGGGCGATAAAGGGAATAAACTTCTGAAAGCTTTCAAACTTCTGCGCTATTGTGTGAATGCACAGCCAGCCGAGCAGCGGCATAATCGCCTGAAACACGGCGAAAACCCCGGCAATAAAGCTCATTCTGCCCTTTTTCATTTTCGGCTCGCCAAGCCCGTTTGCAAGCGAAACGGAAAAAGCATCCATTGCAAGCCCCACGCCGAGCAGAGCGCTGTTAAAAATAAACAACAAATCAAATTTCATTTTTTTACTCCGTTAAAAGGGCTGCCGCTTTCGGAAATCTGCGGCAGCCCGGTTTTTTTATTTCTGATAATAGGTGTAGGCGTTTTTGTTGAACAAAAGCTTGAAGAAAGCTATGAGCTTATCAAAGAAACCGTGCTTAACCTTAACAGTTTCCGTTTCACTCTTCACGGTTTCACCCGCCGCGTTAACCGTTTTACAGCTTACGGTGAAATCATTTTTCGCCTGCTTAACGGTACAGCTTCCGTCGGCATTGACCGAATAGGATGCTCCGCTTACCGACCATTCAACTCCGTTTCCGTTTTCAACATCGGCATAGAAAGTAATGGTTGATTTATACTTTACGGTCTGATTGTTGAACATACTCATTTTGTGAATGGAAATCTTTGCCGCTATTGCCTCATAAACCGCGTTGACCACGGCGCCGTTTGCGGTAAGCTCATATTCCCATCTGCCGGTGAAGCCCTCTTTTTCGGGCACGGGGGGAAGGTCTTTAAGCTCCCTGTCGCCGTAGGTGTAGCTTGTTTCGCCTATCTTTTTGCCGTCTGCGATAATATCAACGGTGAAGGTTTTGGGGGTATAAACCGCGTTGACCTCGGCACCGTTTGCGGTAAGCTCGTACTGCCATTCGCCGTTGTAACCCTCTTTTTCGGGCACAGGGGGCAGATTTTCAAGCTCCTTGTCGCCGTAGGTGTAGCTTGTTTCGCCTATCTTTTCGCCGTTTGCGATTATATCAACCGTAAAGGTTTTGGGGGTATAAACCGCGTTAACCTCGGCACCGTTTGCGGTAAGCTCATACTGCCATTCGCCGTTGTAACCCTCTTTTTCGGGCACGGTGTAACCGCTTAAATCAAGCTCCTTGTCGCCGTAGGTGTAGCTTGTTTCACCAATCTTTTCATCGTTGAGAATTATATCCACTTTAAAGGTTTTCGGTTCAAAAACCGCGGTGAAGCTGAGCGCCTTTGCAGGCATTTTTTCGGGCACCTTGGGGCTCCAGCCCATAAAATCATAGCCGGCCATTTCGGGAGTTCTCGGCACAATCACCGCTTCGCCGTAGGGGGTGTAGGTTTTCACCGTGCTGCCGTTTGCGGTGAAGCTCGCCTCATAGCTTTCGGCATAGCTCCACTTTGCCTTATAGCATCTGTCTTTAACCGCTGCGGCTTCGCTGAAATCAACAAGAGCTTTGTCCTTGTCCTCAGAATCATACCAGCCGAGGAAAACAGCCTCATCATTTGCGGGGGCTGCAGGTGCGCTGACCGCCTCGCCGAAAGCATACTCCCCGCTAAGCTCTGTTTTTCCGTCGGAAAATGCACCGTCGGTTGAATCAAAGGTTATATTGACCTTGTCGGGTGAATCCTGAGTTTTAACCGAAACTGCGGCGTTTGAAATGCTCATATTAAGCGCGGGATTCCAACCTTCGCCCCAATACTGCATATCATATCCCATGTCATTTGTAATGCTGAACACGCCGAATAAATTACCGGCACAGCCGACGGTGGAAAGCAGCACCTTAAAGTAACCCGTGCCCTCGGCATCCTCACGAACCGTTAAATCATATTCGCAAAACCAGTTTTCACCGCTTATTGTTGAAGGGGTGTTGCCGGAAGCGAAAACAATCGTGTGAAGCACGGTGTAACGCTGCGCCTCGGCCTCGGTTATCTGGCCGTCGCTGACAAGCTGAGCCTCATACCCTGCCGCGCCGGAGGTCACCCTTGCCGAATAATTATAGGGTGAAGCGGTAAATTCATCACCGAGCGTAAGGGTCGCATTGCTGCCGTAGGAGTCGCTGAAAAACGACGAATCATAAACAAACGGCAGGTCCATTGCCGCGCCGCATTTGAAGCCGGTGGTAAAATAAACACGGATTTTTATGTTTTCGCCGGGCGCCGCGGTTTTTGCTTCAACCCATTCGCCGCCCTCATTTTTTAATGCGGCAATGCGGACATCCATTCTTAATTCATCATCCCCGGCAAATGCAGACACGCCGAATGAGCCGAAAACAAACAGAACCGAAAGCAGAACCGCAAGAGCCCTGACTGCTGATTTTTTCAAATCGGTTTCCTCCCCGACAGTAAAATTTAATAAAACGAATTATAACATATTATTTTATATATGACAATACGGGAACCGAAAAAATACTCACAAAGCCAATGGCTACACCGTTCCGGCAGGAACGGATATCATTGTAAAAAGCCTCACCTGTCATAACAGACAAATGAGGCTTTTTACATGGCTGGGATGGCTGGATTCGAACCAGCGGATGAGGGAGTCAAAGTCCCTTGCCTTACCCCTTGGCTACACCCCAATATTTAATTAAACAAAAAGCGCAGGGCTGCTTACCTGCGCTTGTTTTTTTAATGGGGTGGTTAGTGGGATTCGAACCCACGACCTCCAGGGCCACAACCTGGCACTCTAACCAACTGAGCTATAACCACCATATGGCGCTTTTGACGCTTGACTATTATACGATAAGGCCCGGCTTTTGTCAAGTGAATTTTTCAAATTTTTTGCAAAATCAGCCGCCGCCCCGTTTAAACGGAGCGGCGGTTAAAATCAAGAATTATTCATCTTTAAGTGCTACCGCTCTGTCAAAGAGTTTTTCAACATCCTCAGAGGGCTTTTTGGTTGCAAGGGTGGCGATAACCGCGGCGATAAGGCTGACTACCGCGCCGGGGATGATTTCGTAAACGCCTGAAAGGGTTGAAAGCACGCTGCTGCCCTCAACAATGCCGAGCTTATCCTGATTGAGGATG
>JAZUJM010000177.1:0-4628 GCA_045642785.1 Acutalibacteraceae bacterium
GAGGGCCTTATTGCCGTTGAAGAAAACACGATTCTCCACAACGAGCAGACCATTCAGCGCATAAACCGCGATATGGAGGATGTAGCCTCCGGCAGCGCAGAAGCGGAGGAGCAGATAACCGCCGCCGAGGAAAGCGCAAAAGCACTTGAAGACGAAATAAGCACCCTTCGCGGTGAGCTTGAAAATGCGCTTAAGGATGCCGAAATCATACTTGCCGAGGATTCCGGCAACTCCGAAAAAGCAAAAGCGGTCAGCGAAAAAATAACCGCAAACACCCTTGCCCTCTCCGACACAAGGGTTGAGCTTTCCGCCGCAAGCTCCTCGATTGAAGAGCTTACCGCGCGCGTTGAAGCAATCGAAGGGGTTATAAGCTCACGCGGCGGAATAATTGACGAAATGCGCCGCGCCAAGGAGGTTGCCGAAAAGGAGCTTGATGCTCTTAAGGCCACCGCCGACGGGTATGAAAACTCCCTGTCAGGCTACGAAATGATAATTGAGGCAAGAACCGAAAAGGCGGAAAAGCTTCGCCGCGAAACGGAAAACCTCAACCTTGACATTCATCAGAAGAATGCCCGCATAAAAATGCTTGACGACCTTGAAAAGAACCTTGACGGTTATCAGGGCAGCGTTAAGCAGGTACTCAACCAATCCCGCAGGGGTGCGCTTCGCGGAATCCACGGCACCGTTTCACAGCTTATCACCGTTCCGGGCGAATACGCCGTGGCGGTGGAAACGGCACTCGGCGCCGCAATTCAGAATGTAATAACCGACACCGAAGAGGACGCTAAAAGGGCAATCAATTATCTTAAAGAAAACCGCGCCGGCAGAGCCACCTTCCTGCCCCTTTCGGCAATAAAGGCTTCCGGGTTCAGCGAAAAAGGTCTTGAAAACTGTGCCGGCTTTGTAAATATGGCTGATAAGCTGCTCACCGTTGACCCTAAGTACGGTGAGATAATCCGCTGCCTGCTTGCGCGAACCGCCGTGGTCGAAACCGTTGATGACGGCATTGCCATGGCTAAAAAATACTCCTACCGCTTTAAGATAGTAACCCTTGACGGTCAGGTGTTAAACGCGGGCGGCTCCATGACGGGCGGCTCACGCGGTTCAAATGTCGGCTTTTTAAGCCGTATGAATGAGATTGATGAGCTCAAAGAAACCGTCACCTCGCTCACAGCAAAGCTCAATGAAAAGCAGAAGAGCTTTGACACCTTAAGTGCCGATATCGGCAATATTGCCGCCCAGCTTGATGCGGCAAAGGCCGAGCTTGCAAAGGCGCAGGAGGATATAATCCGCAAAGAGGGCGATTTAACCGTTATTGCGGGCAAATATGAGCTTGCCGCCGCGAATCTGCGCGAGCTTAAGGATGAAAAAGAGCGTTCACTTGCAAGGATAGAAGAGCTCAACATAACCGTTAAGACAGCAAACGAGGGCATTGAAAAGGCGGAAAAGATAATTGCCTCACTCAATGCCGAGCTCAACATTCTTGATGCCGAAAAGGGCGCCCTTGTTGAAAAGCGCGAAAAGGCCGCCGCAAGGCAGAACGAGATAAACCTTGAAATAGTTGAAAAGCGCAAGGATATTGAGGCCAAAAAGGAAATAATCGCAGAATGCATCCGCCGCCGTGAAACTCAGGGCATGAGGGTGGATGAATTAAAGGCCGAAATTGATACAATAAACAGCGCCTCTGCCGCAATAAAAGAAAAAATAGCGGATATGGCAGCTCAGGTTGAGCAGCTTCGCGGTGAATCGGCAGGCTCAAAAGATAAGATTGCCGAGCTCATCTCACGCAGAACCGGCAAAGAGGCCGAAAGCACCACCCTGCGCACAAAGGAGCGCACCGCAAACGACACCAAGGAAAAACTCAGCGGTGAACTTGCCCGCCTTGAAGAAAGGCGCGACAGAATGAACAAGGAGCTTGAAACGGCCACCAACAAGCTGTTTGATGAATATCGCCTCACTTTGCGTGAAGCGCAGAATATGAACATTGTGCTTGATGACATTCCCAAGTGTCAGCGCACATTGCAGGAGCTTCGCAACAAGATAAGAGCCCTCGGCAGCGTTAATGTTGACGCGGTGGAGGAATACAAAGAGGTTTCCGAACGCTATGAGTTCCTGAGCGGTCAGGTGAAGGATGTTGAAGGCTCCAAGCAGGAGCTTGAAAAGCTTATCGGCGAGCTCACCGAAAAAATGGCAGAGCGCTTCCGTGAGCAGTTCAGAAGAATCAATGTTCATTTCGGCGAAACCTTCCGCGAGCTGTTTGACGGCGGCAGAGCGGAGCTTGTGCCCGACGACCCCACCGATATTCTCGAATGTGATATCAACATAAAGGTTCAGCCCCCCGGCAAGGCGGTTCAGAATATTGACCTGCTTTCCGGCGGTGAAAAGGGACTTTCGGCAATAGCGCTTCTGTTTGCGATTCTTAAAGTAACCCCCGCCCCGTTCTGTATCTTTGATGAGGTTGAGGCCGCGCTTGATGATGTTAACGTAACCCGCTACGCAAAATATGTTCGCTCAATGACGGCAAACACCCAGTTCATTCTTATTACCCACCGCCGCGGCACAATGGAAGAGGCCGATATTCTTTACGGCGTTACAATGCAGGAAGAGGGCGTTTCCAAGCTTCTTGAACTCAAAACCGCCGAAATGGCAAAGAAACTCGGGCTCAACTAAATTATATTGCAATGTATTTTTGTACCGCAGTGCAAAAATCTCTTTACAAAATCGCCGCTATCGTGTATCATATATTCAAAACCAAGCATTAACGGAAGGGAGAACAGTAAAATGGATGTTCTTGAAGCCAAAAAAATAGTTATTGAAGCAGGCATTAAGCTTGTTGAAACCGGCCTTATCGCAAGAACCTGGGGCAATGTAAGCTGCCGCATTGATGAAAATTCCTTTGTTATCACCCCGAGCGGCAAGCCCTACATCGGCCTGACTCCCGATGATATAGTTCTTGTTAAGATTAGCGACCTTTCATATGACGGCAATGTTAAGCCTTCATCCGAAAAGGGCGTTCACGCCGAGGTTTACAAGGCTCATAAGGATGCCAACTTTGTTATTCACACCCACCAGAAAAACGCATCCGTCATCAGCGACTTAAATAAAGGCATCTCCTATGTTGCCGACCCCGAAGCCGCAATAATCGGCCGCGAGGTTCTTATTGCCTCCTACGGTCTGCCCGGCACCGGCAAGCTTAAAAAGGGCGTTGCCGCCGCTCTTGCCGAAACCGACTCCAAGGCAATCATCATGGCTCACCACGGCGCAGTTTGCTTCGGCAAGGATTGCGACGAGGCATTTAATGTTGCCAGCACACTTGAAACTGTTTGCGAAAAATACATTCTCGAAAGCGCCGAGGGCAGGCTCTCCGTTAAAGCGAAGAATCTTGCCGAGTTCTGCATGAACATCCCCAAGGTGCTCCACAACTGCGAGGATTATCTTACCCCCGACCCGGGTGAAAAGTGCTCCAGCTCCTGCAACAGAGAAAAGGATGAAATCGTTTTTGACCTGCCCGGCAAGGAAGAGAGCGTTTCCGGCATGAAGCTTTCCTCCGGCTCCGCCACCTTCGGCGAACTGCCCGAAGAGGCCGAGTATCACCGTGATATTTACACAAAGCGCCCCGAATACAATTTCATCATCCACAACACCTCCCCCGAGGTTATGGCTGTTTCCACCCTCAGCAAAACAATGAAGCCCCTGCTTGATGATTTTGCTCAGATAGTCGGCACAAAGGTTAAAAACACCTGCTATGCAGCCGCCCCCAAGGCTCTTAAAAAGAGCAACGCCGTTATCATCCGCAACAAGGGCGCACTTTGCTGCGGCGCGGTCAAGGGCGATGCCGAGGCTGTTGATATGATAATGAGCAAAAACTGCCTCACCCTTTTAGGTGCTTCCGTTTTCGGCAAGCCCAAAAAGATTGGCTGCATTGATTCAACCCTTATGAGAATTATCTACCTTAAGAAATACTCAAAGCAGGCCTCCGAATAATAAAAGCAATCGGCATACAGAAGCTTCGCGCTCCGTATGCCGATTTTTTAAAGGATGATTTAACTTGAAAAAGAAAAAAAGCGAACCGGCCGTTGAAATCAGCCCCGCGGTTTTAAAGGCATTGAAAAAAGCCGAGGAGTCAATCATTGAGGATATCGCCCGCGAAAAAGCGGAGCTGAAAGCCGCCAAAAAAGCAAAGGATAAAGAAAAAGCCGAGGCGGCACGCAAGCAGCTGCGATATTCAAAAATGACACTTGACGAGGCAAAAAAGCAAATCAAAAAAGCCGAAAAGCTGATTAATAAATGAAAAAAAGAAGAAGAGAAGGTATATTCGGTGCGTGCCCATAAGGATGTTTTTTGAACTTTTGTCGGAACGCGCCGAAAACGAAATAAATCCCTGCCGGGATTTGTGAAATATCCTGCGGATGTGAAATACGCCTGCGGCGTGTGAAATGCCTGCGGGTGTGAAAAAGGGATTTATTTCATTTCACCTTGCGAAGCAATATTTCACTATTCGGAAATTATATATAATTTCCCTGCTTGCTATGGTATGAGACAAAGATACCCGCTGAAAAGTTTTTTTCAGCGGGTCATTTCATTTAGCTCGACAAACCTGTTACTGTTTGTCAAGACTTTTTGTACGT
>JAZUJM010000178.1:0-9319 GCA_045642785.1 Acutalibacteraceae bacterium
AAAAGATAGATGAAGCTCCAGCCCTGAAGACGGTTGGAGAACATAGCCACAACCGCGGCACCGTTTGTTATGCAGCCAATAAGAATCCACGGCTTGAATTTGCCGAAGCGGGTGCGGGTGTTTTCAACCACGCCGCCCATAATCGGGTCGTTTAAACCGTCCCAAATGCGGCACACAACAAGAATGGTGGAGATAACCGTGAATTGCTCGGTGGTTATTGTTCTTGTGAAAAGAATGTAGGTTAAAAGGAACTGGGTAAACAGAGCGTAAGACATATCGCGGCCTATGCCGCCGATGCTGTACACCCATTTGTTTCGCGTAAAGTAATCGTCAACTGTTTTTTTGACCTTGGACAATTCAATCGCCTCCTTGGGCTTAATATATCACATTATTAACGAATTGTCGATAAATATTACCAATTTAATATTATTAATCACGATTTGCGGTTTTTAAGCACAAATATATATTTTATCAGCACCGAGCAAGGCAGCAGGGTGGCAGAAAGTGCCCGTGCACACAGTACCATTGACTGTGCGGTCTGCAGCCGGGCAAGGCTCACGGAATCACCGTGAAGCACGCAGGCAAAAACAAGCATAAACCCGATTACCGAACACGAAAGAATAAAAAACTTTTCGGCAAAGCCGAGCATTGCCGACCACCTCCGGTTATATTTTTTCGATAGAAATTTTATCATTGCGGGCGTAAAAAATAAAGCGGAAAGTGGCGGCAAAAAATTTGCTTGCAAATGGCAACGGATATGGTATAATATATCCATATCATTTTAGCGGAAAAACGAAAGGATGTTGTAAAATGAAGTGCCCGTTTTGCGGCTTTGAAGAAAGCAAGGTCATTGATTCCCGCCCCACCGATGAGGGCGAGCGCATCCGCCGCCGCAGGGAATGTATCAACTGCGGCAAAAGATTCACCACCTATGAAATAATCGAAAGCGTTCCCGTTATTGTTGTTAAAAGGGATAAATCACGCGAGGTGTTTGACCGCAACAAGCTTTTCCACGGCATGCTCAGAGCGTGTGAAAAGCGCCCCGTTTCAATCGAAACACTTGAAGCGGCGGTTAATGATATTGAAGCCGTGCTTCAGAATTCCCTTGACCGCGAGGTTTCCTCAACCTATATCGGCGAGCTTGCCATGGACAAGCTTAAAGAGATTGATGAGGTTGCCTATGTTCGCTTTGCCTCGGTTTACAGGCAGTTCAAGGATATCAACACATTTATGGATGAGCTTGCAAAGCTTTTAAGTGAGAAATAATATATCAAAATGCTGCGGCCGGTTCGTTTTCGTTCCGGCTGCTTTTGATTTTCGGAGGGAAAATATGATAACACAAGAGATTGAAAAAGAACTGTTTAATAATCAGGATGAGGAATACAAGGCTTTTCAGGCAAAGCTTATGCCGGGCATTCCAACGGAAAGAATAATCGGGGTAAGAACTCCCGTGCTCAGAAAATATGCAAAGGAGCTTTTTAAAAGGGAAGATATTAACGCTTTTCTTGATGAGCTTCCTCACGGTTATTATGATGAAAACAATCTTCACGGCTTCATAATCTCCGAAATAAAGGATTATGACGAAGCGGTTAAAAGGGTAAACGCGATTTTACCCTTTGTTGATAACTGGGCAACCTGCGATTTGCTTTCGCCCAAGGCGTTTAAAAAGAACCGCGAAAGGCTGAAAGCCGATATCCTTCGCTGGCTTGACAGCGATAAAACCTACACCGTGCGCTTCGGAATCGAAATGATAATGAGCCATTTTCTTGATGAGGCTTTTGATGAAGCCCTGCTTGAAAGGGTTTCGGTTATCCGCTCGGAGGAATATTACATCAATATGATGACGGCGTGGTTTTTCGCCACCGCACTTGCAAAGCAATGGAGCAGCGCAATACCGGTTCTGGAAAATAAAAAACTTGATGTGTGGGTTCACAACAAAACCATACAAAAGGCGGCTGAAAGCTATCGCATAACCGATGAGCAAAAGCAATATTTAAGAAGCCTGAAAATAAAAAAGTGAAAATGTGAAACCTGACTCTCTGCTTCTGCGATAATAAGGGTGAAGGCCTTCAAAAAGGAAAGGAGGGAAAATATGGATGATGAAAAAATAATAGAGCTTTTTCTTGAACGCAATGAAAAGGCGATTGAATTCACCGCTCGGAAATACGGAGCGGCTTTGAGAAAAATCGCGTTTAATGTGCTCAATGACAACGGCGACGCCGAGGAGTGTGAAAACGACACCTATCTTAAGGCGTGGAATACCATCCCGCCCAATGAGCCGAGAACCTATTATTTCGCTTTTCTTACCCGCATTACGCGGTTAACGGCAATATCGCGCCTGCGCTCCCGCCTTGCGGAAAAGCGGAATGCCGATTTCTGTGAACTTACCGCCGAGGCGGAAGCCTGCATCCCCTCCGGCTTCAACACCGAAACCGAGGCGGAGGCAAGGGAGCTCGGCAGAAAAATAAACGCTTTTCTTAAAACTCTGCCGGAGCAAAAGCGTAATATTTTTATCCGCCGCTATTATTTTTTTGATTCAATAAAGGATATTTCCCGACTTTATTCCGTCAGCGAGGGCAAGGTGAAATCCGTGCTGTTCAGACTGCGTGCGGAGCTTCACCGTTACCTTTCAAAGGAGGATTTTGACTTATGAACGGAGAGGATATTCTTATGAGTATGAATGAAATTGACAATGAAATGATAGCTTCCGCCGCAAAGGGGCCTGCAAAAAAGGGCAAAGCTTTTAAAAAGATAATTGCCGCGGCGGCTTGCGTTGCCGTTATACTTGCGGTTGGCGTGTTTGCCGCAAAGAGCGGCGGGCTTTTCGGAACCCTGAAATATGAAATCGGCACACAGAACTTTGAATTTAAACGCGGCGCATTCTCTGCCTCGGGAGGTCAATCAATCGTTCTTGATGATGAAACCGACAGGGCGCTGACCGCAGAGGAATGCGAAAGAGTGTTCGGCGCCGATTCATCCGGCTTTTACGCCGTTTTCTCAAATAAAACGGGAAAGCTGAATTATGCCGAGGGAACCGTGAACGGCTCAAAGGTCTGTGTTTCCGAAAAAGGGAAAATGAGGCTTGATGTAATTGTTGAGGGCAGCGAGGGCGAGCAGATTATAAGCGGCGAAAAGGTTGCGGCAGGGTATTTCATCACCGATGCCAACAGCAGGGGCGAACGCACGGCGATTTTCTATGCCCGGTTTGAGGCAGGCGGAATGGAATACTATATTGAAAAAGCCGGGGATAACAAAAACAGAGACACCGTTGGCACCGAGCTTGCCGGGCAGATAGTGCAAATTATTGAAAACGGCGGATTTGATACAGACGCGGTTAATAAATGAACAATAAAATATCCGGTCAGTCCGTTTTGGACTGACCGGATATTTTAATATGTTTTTATTCTGTAAAGAAATTGCGTGAAAGCCATGCTTTCATCCTTTTGCTTCTGTCACAGTAGAAAAGGAACAGTACAATACATAAAAGTGAAATGTCAACTATCAGCGAAATATAAGCCGGGGTTTTTGTTTTGTAATAAAAGCTCAGTTCACCGCCCACAACAAGGGCACAAAGCGTTATATCAAGCAAAAGGTGAATGGCGATTTTGGTTTTGCCCCTTTTGGCGGCTCTGAGCCACAGCATAAAGATAAGTGCAAAAACCGAAACGGCGGCTATAATCGGCAGGGCGCATTTTAAAAACCACACCTCTTTGCCGTCAATGGAAAAAAAGAAAAACACATAGGCGGCAACGGCTATGCTGTCAAAGCCCCACAGCAAAAACGGGTGAATCTTTTTGGTGAAAAAAGGGAAAACGGCAAGCACCCAGAAAAGTGCCGTTGAGGTGAGCACATAAAAAGACCAGAATGAACCGGGATTGAAAATCAGGTTGACAAGTATAAAAACAATATTGGGAATCAGCAGAACCATTGAAAAAATGAATGCCGCGTAGCGCCGCCTTGCCGATGGCGGCAAAACTATTTTTTCGGAGAATGCGTGTGTTTCCTGCTCGGGAACGGTTGCCGCGGGGTTAATGACGGGAACGGAGCAGAGAGGGCATTTCTTTAAATCCCGGCTCAGCTCAACTCCGCAGTTAACGCAGTATGACATATAAAACTCCTTTTTTCAGCTTCTGTTGCTTTCAATTTTAACATGGATTCCCTGCCTGACAAGGAAGGTGAAAAATTCGCGCTCAATGTCGCTTTCTTCGTGAATATTTGCAAATGTGACGGCAAGGCTGTCGCCTGTTGTTACCACTCCGACCCTTGCGGGGTTGCGGATTCCGGGGCCCGGCATAAGGTAAAACCTTTCAATGTGGCTTTGAAGCTCCGCAGGCACTTTTACGGCGCCGAGGTTGCTCAGCAGCACCGAGGTAGTCTGCTCGCCGGTAATCATAAACGAAATTCTTGTGCCTAAGTCTTTTATTCCCAGCGGCATCATTTTAAGCAGGGCGTTGCGCTCAATTTTCAGGTTTGAGGTTATCATCATATTGAGGTCGTTTTTGTTGTTTGCAAGCCTTAATTGCAGCGAAACAAGCTTTAAAAGCTCCTCAAATGAATATTCTCCTCTTTTCGGGTCAACCTTTGTTCTCAGGCAAACGGTGAAATTGCGAAGGGTAACGGAGCCGAAAACCGGGCGCAGATTGATAGGCACCTGAACGCAAACTTCTTTTTGAAGGCGGTGTTCCCTGCGCTGCTTGTCCATGTGAATCTTCATAAGCACAGCGGCAAGGTATTCGGTAATTGTAACGCCGAGGGGCTTTGTTATGGCGTGAAGCTCGCTGAACGAAAGCGTGCCGGAGATTATGTTGACCATATGCTTTGGCAGCTGCGTTCCTTTGGGGTGATAAACGAATTTATCTTTTCTTTTATATTTTGCCTTTGAGGAGGCGTTTTCGGCAAAAGAATCTTCAAGCTCGGCTTTGCTTGCTTTATTGTCAATATCAAGCACAAAGCCGCCGCAGGGGATGCTTTCACCCAATAATTTGTAATATGCCGAAAGCAGAGTGCAAAGGAAAACTGCGCTGCCGTAGCCGTCGCAAAGAGCATGGAAGGTGTCCACCGAAATGCGGTTTTCCATATAGTAAACTCTGAACAGAAAGCCGTCATTCTCCTTAAACTTAACGCGGTGGCAGGGGTTTTTGATATCCGGCATAACGGGTGGCGCGGGGCTCGGATTTTCGGCAAAATAGTGCCAGAAAAAGCCGTTTTTCATTTTGACCTTGAAGCAGGGAAAACGGGGCAGGGTTTCGCAAAGCGCCTTTTCAAGCACCTCCGGCTTAACATTTTCGCGCAGAACAGCACATATTCTGAAAATGTTGGACCAGGTGCCCGTGTTCTGGCCGGGGAAGATTTTTGCGGCGTTATCGAGCTTGAACCAGCTCTCCTTTGGCGAAAATCTTTCTTTCATCTGTTTAATCTCATTTCTGATTAATTCGTTCTCACTATATCACGAAATTTTGGAATTGACAATAGCGGATTTCTTTGCTAAAGTGATTTTTAAAAGGAGGCGGGGAAAGGTGAAGGTTCTGTTTGAGGATAACGATATTATCGTTGTAATAAAACCCCGCGGTATTGCAAGTGAGGGCGCTGCCGGCTGTGCCGTTGACCTGCTTTGTGAACAGACCGGGGGCGAAATTTTCCCCGTTCACCGCCTTGACCGTGAAACGGCGGGGATTATGGTCTTTGCAAAAAACCGACGCTCGGCGGCTGTGCTCAGCGAAGCGGTGAGGGATAAAAGGTTTGTAAAAAAATATTATGCGGTTTTTGCGGGCAGCCTTGAAGAAAAAAGCGGAGAAATGGTTGATTTGCTTTTCCGCGATAAACAGAAGAATAAAAGCTTTGTGGTCAAAAGAATGCGTAAGGGCGTAAAGGAAGCAAAATTAACCTACCGCGTGCTCGGTGAAAACAGCGGGCTTTCGCTTGCCGAGGTCCTGCTCGGCACCGGGCGCACACATCAGATAAGGGTTCAGTTTGCCTCAAGAAAACACCCGCTTTTCGGCGATTCAAAATACGGCGGCGCGGCGGGTGAGTTTGCGCTTTTTGCTCATTCACTCAGCTTTGAACACCCGAAAACCCGTGAATGGCTTGAGTTTTCCGAATTACCCGATGTAAACGAATATCCGTGGAATCTGTTTGAATATTAAAAAAAGAGGGGCGCCAGCCCCTCTTTTTTTATCCGAATATTCTGCATTTATGGCTGCACCCGGTGGGTGAGGCGGCACAGCCGCCCTTTGCAGTTTCTCTTAATTCATACGGCAGGGATTTGCCTACCTTCTTCATCACCTTTGCCATTTCTGAAAACGGCAGGGTGGCTTTGATTCCGCTGAGCGCCATTTCGGCGCAAACAAGCGCGTTTGCCGCGCCCGCGGCATTCCTCGGCTGGCAGGGGGATTCAACAAGCCCCGCTATCGGGTCGCACACAAGGCCCAGGAGATTGCCTATTGCGATTGATGCCGCATCAAATGCCTGCTCCGGTGTGCCGCCCATTATTGTGACAGCCGCCGCGGCGGCCATTGCGGAGGCGGAGCCGACCTCTGCCTGACATCCTGCCTCGGCGCCGGAAACAGAGGCGTTCCTCATAAGCAGATATCCGAGTGCACCGGCAGTAAATAATCCGTCAACAAGCTTGTCGTCGCTAAGCTCAAATTCCTCCTGCAGGGCAAACAGCACCGCCGGCAGCACGCCCGCCGCACCTGCGGTGGGTGCGGCAACAATAACACCCATTGATGCGTTGACCTCCGGCACGGCCTGCGAATAGATAAGTGCCTTTGAAATTGTGCCGGAGCATACCGAGCGCCCGGATTGAGCGTTTTCGGCAAGCTTTTTTGCCTCGCCCCCGATTAATCCGCCGGTGGAGTGGTGGGGGTGATTTATCGGGTGATGTGCCGAGCGGCGCATAACCTCAAGTGAATGTTTCATTTTTTCTTCGGTTTCGGCTCTGTCTGCCTCACCCGCCGTTGCCTCACGCTCGCGCATAACATCGGCAATCGTCATATTGTTTTCTTTGCAAAGGAAGAGCAGTTCTTCCGCTGATGTGAAATCCATTGCCGCCCCTCCTTATCTTTTAATCGTCATTATGTCTTCAATATCAACCGAATGGCTTATTTCGAACTCTGCCTTGTCGGTGATTTCTTCATCGGATTCAACTATCATATAGGCGCGCCCGCCCTTTTCCTCTCGAAAAACCCGCAGGTAGGCAATGTTGACCGAATGGCGGCTGAGCACCGAGGTGGTGGAGGCAATAACTCCGGGGTGGTCGATGTAGCTTAAGATAAGCGCATAATATTCGCCGGTGAAGCGAACCTTAACGCCGTTTATTCTTGTCAGCATAACCTTGCCGCCGCCGAGTGATTCGCCGCGGATTTCAAGGTGGCGCCCGCTTTCACAGTCAATTATCATATCAACCGTGTTGGGGAACATTCCCTCTTCGTTTTCACCCTTTTCAAAGCTGAATTCAAGCCCTGCCTCCTGCGCAAGGGCAAAGGATTTGCGGATTCTTTCATCATCCGTGCCAAATCCGAGTATTCCGCCAACAAGCGCACGGTCGGTGCCGTGGCCTTTATAGGTTTCGGCAAAGGAGCCGTAAAGCACAAAGCGTATGCTTTTTATATCATCGCCCGCCATTTTCCTTGCAAGCAGGGCAATGGAGGCCGCCCCCGCCGTGTGAGAGCTTGAAGGGCCGACCATATTGGGGCCTATTACATCAAAAACGCTGATAAATGCCATTGCAATGAACCTTTCGATTTTTATTTTCGGTTGGCAATTATACCACAACTGAAAAATTTTTCAATAGCGGTGCAATAATCCGCACCGCTCAACCGTGTTATGGGTGAAAAGGAAACGAAAGGGGATTACGAAATGAAAAGATACTTAAAATTATTATCCGTTATTCTTGCCCTTGTCTGCCTTTGTTCCGTGCTGCTGTGTTCCTGCGGCTCTGCGGGCAAAAACGCGGCACATGATTCTGCCGTTGAAGTCGCGGCGGATGAGTCAGAATTCGGCGACGGGCTTTATAACTCCGGCGCCGAAGCTCCGGCAGAAATGGCAGCCAACGCCCAAAAACCCGATGTGGCCCGAATCGCAGATGCCTCTGCCCGCAAGCTGATTCGCGATGCTTCGCTTAATGTTCAGGCAGAAAAGTTTGATGATTTTCTTTCTTCCCTTGATAAAAAGCTTGCCGAATGCGGCGGCTTTGTGCAAAGCTCAGAGATAAGCGGCAGCAGCTATTATTACAGCGGCAACCGTTGTGCCTCACTTGTTGTCAGGGTGCCCGCCGAAAAGCTGGATTCATTCTTAAACGATGTTTCCGGTTTCGGCACAGTAACCTCAAAGAGCGTAAGTGTCAGGGATGTTACATCCGATTATATCGACACCGAAAGTAAAATAAAGGCCCTTGAAACCGAGCAGGAGGCTTTGCTTGCCGTGCTTAAAAAAGCCGAAACCGTGGCGGATATTATTGAGGTTCAAAACAGATTGACCGAGGTGCGCGCTTCGCTTGAAACCTGCAAATCCACAATAAAATCCTATGATGAGCTTATTGCCTATTCAACCGTTAACCTTAGCGTTGATGAGGTTGAAAGAGCCGATTCCGTTAAAGAAGAAGGCTTCGGTGCCGAAATTAAAAGAAGGCTCGGCGACAACCTTTACTCCATCGGCACCAATGCGCGTGATTTTGCCGTGTGGTTTGTAAGCTCACTTCCGTTCATCCTTATCTTTGCCGTGGCTGCCGTTATCGTGATAATAATTGCCAAAAAAGTTGTGAAAAAGCGCAGGGCAAAAAAGAATAAGGCTGCACAGAATGATTAACGGTTGTTAAAATAACAAAGATGTGTTAATATTATTCCGCCGGGTTTTTTCGGCGGAATAATTCTTCGGTGGTGACGAAATGTCCGAAAAACTGAAAGGTATGGCCGCTTTCAATTACGGGTTCAACACCTTTGCCGACACGGTTTACAGGGTGGCCCTGCACAATTCGCTTAATGCAGCCGATGCCGAGGATGTTACACAGGATGTGTTTTTAAAATTACTGGAACAGGAGCGGAGCTTTAAGGATGCCGAGCATCTTAAGGCCTGGCTTATCCGTGTTACCGTTAACAGGTGCAGGGATATTCTGCGCTCCGGCAAGCGGCTTGCCGTGCTTGATGAAAACACACCCGCACCGAATGAATATGAAACAAAGATTATTGATTTTATAAGGGAACTGCCTGAGAATTACCGCAATGCCGTTTATCTGCACTATTATGAGGGCTACACGGCAAAGGAAATCGGCGAAATTCTGGGCGCAAAAACAAACACCGTTCTTTCGTGGCTGGCGAGGGGA